>CAYWNS010000077.1:2604-8133 GCA_964459715.1 uncultured Akkermansia sp. | reverse complement strand
TATCGGCAGACGCGACGTGGGGCAGGAGCGATTCACTGACGCAGAAGTAATCGATGCGCCAGCCGACATTGCGAGCTCTCGCGCCACCCCGGAAACTCCACCACGTGTAGGCATCTCGGACATCGGGGTGCAGACGACGGAATGTATCGGCGAAACCAGCGGCGAGCAGGGCGGAGAAGCCCGCGCGCTCTTCGTCCGAGAAACCGGCGTTAAAGTGGTTGGCGTCCGGGCGGGCGATGTCAATTTCTTCGTGGGCGACATTGAGGTCGCCGCAGAAAATGACAGGTTTGTGCCGTGCGAGTCCGCTCACGTAGTCGCGAAAAGCCGCGTCCCACTGCATGCGGTACGGCAGGCGCGCCAGCTCATTCTGAGAGTTGGGGGTGTAGCAATTGACCAAATAGAAGGAAGAGAACTCGAGGGTGGCGACGCGACCTTCGGTGTCGTGCTCGCTCTGCCCGATACCCAGAGAGACGCTCAGCGGCTCGTGGCGGGAAAGAACCAGCACGCCGGAATATCCGGGACGCTGCGCCGGGTTCCACACGCGGTGTTGCCACGACGCCAGCCACAGGTCGCTCACCTGCTCCGGACGCGCTTTCACCTCCTGCAGACAGAGCACGTCCGCCCCTAGGCTATCCATTTGCTCCGCCAGCCCCTTGTTGAGGGCAGCACGCAAACCATTGACATTCCAGCTGACCAAACGCATACCACGCCCAGAGTAACACAATACGCCCCAAATGTCAACGCAATCAAATATGGACGAACGAGGGACCGGGCGGGAAGAAGGGGAAAGAGAACAACCGTAGGGGGCGGGGAGAGGAGCCAAGTACGAAGTATTGAAGTTAGGCGCAACGGAGTTGCGCAGATGCGTTGAGAGAACGCAAAGCCGAAACATTGCGTGGGGAATAAGTCCATGCACCTGTGAAAAAGTTGAAGCCCCCTAGGTACGCAGAGCGTGTGAAACTTGCGTAGGGAGTGGTACGGTGGCAAATTTTGGGAACTTTCTTGGGGGAGGTGAGGTCGGAAACACATTTTTTTGTTGCCAAGGCGGAGGAGAGGTATTATCATGGCGGCGTGGGTGGGGAGGTTCGTTGAGGACTCTTCACCCCGTCCAACGTGAAGGAAATGATACAATGCCAACTGAAAGCGAGACCAACATAACAGTGACCGGGCGACATATTGAGGTAACGGAAGCCATCCGTGAGTTCGCCCGAAAGAAGATTGAAGCTATACACATTGACTATCCGCGTATTGTGGAGGCACGCGTGGTGGTAGATGTTCAAAAAGACAGGCATGTCGCGGAGATTGTGCTCTACTGTGCGGACCGCATCACGATACAGGCATCCACGACGGGGACGGACCTGTACGCGGCGTTGGATGAGACAGTGACCAAGATCATGCGGCGGATGCGTAAGCACAAGACGCGGCTGTTGAAGCACTTCCGTCCGCACCGTTCGCAGAGTATCCGCAAACTCGAGGAAAAGGTGTACGAGGAGGACGTGCTCGACCAAGATGTGGACATCGATGCTCCGGATGACCCGAAGCCCGTGCGCATCACACGTGAGGGTTACGAGCTCAAGACGATGTACAAGGAGGATGCCATCATGGAGTTGGAAATTTCCGGCAAGCCCTTTGTGCTGTACCGCAACGCGCGGCGCAACGTGCTCCAAATTGTCTACCGCCTGCACGAGGGAGAATACTCCATTATCGAGCTCGGCAACGAGATAAAAGCGTAGGCAGCAAGCCCTCACCCTTGACCTGATCCCCGCATCGCGATCTCGGTGCCTACGTGCGGGTGTGCTGGGACTACGGGGTGTCTATGGTGTGATGTCGACTGCGGTACTGCGGCGGTTAGCGTGGGACGGACGGGGAGAGCTGCGGGAACTCGTCATTTGCGAATGATGGACCTATTTGAATATAAAGACCGGAAAGAAACCGAGGAGCGGGCGCGCTACGAAGAGCTCTGTCGCGTGGTGCGCCGAAACAATGAGCTGTACTACGCGAAAGCGCAACCGGAAATATCGGATGCCGAATACGACCGCCTGTATCGCCTCATCCAAGATGTGGAGGCAGAGCACCCGGAATTTGTCGGACCGGACTCCCCGACGCAGCGGGTCGGCAACGATTTATCGGAGGGCTTTGCCAAGGTGCGCCACCCCGTGCCCATGCTGAGCATCGAGGATGTCTTTGAGCACAAACAGGAAGAGCCGGGCGAGACTGACCGGGAGCTCATCGACTTCTACAGGCGTTTGACCGCCGCCCTCGGGGTGCCAGACACACACGTCGTGGTCGAGCCGAAGATCGACGGATGCGCGGTCACGCTCATGTACCGGCTGGGCAGGCTGGCGTACGCAGCCACGCGCGGTGACGGGAGCGTGGGCGACGATATCAGTGCCAACGTGCGCACCATTCGCACGGTGCCGCAACAGCTCCCCGCCGGAGCCCCCGACGTCTTGGAGGTGCGCGGGGAAATCTTCATGCCCACGGCGGAGTTCGAAGCCCTCAACGAGCAACGAGATGCCGAGGGACTGCCCGGCTTCGCCAATCCGCGCAACGCGACGGCCGGCACCATCAAGTTGCTGGACCCGGCGGAGGTCGCCCGCCGTCCGCTACGTTTTCTGGCACACGGAATAGGGGCGTACGAAGGGGAACCCCTGCGCCGCATGGACGACTACGAGCGTTTGTTGAGTGACATGGGTATTCCGTACAACAAGCCGATACTCCACGCGCACACCTTGGACGAGCTGCGGGCAGCGGTGCGCGAGACGGACACCTTGCGGCGGCATCTGGGCTTCGGTACAGACGGGGCGGTAGTGAAGCTGGATGACTTCGCGCTGCGACAGACGCTCGGTTTCACGGCGCGGGCACCTCGCTGGGCGGCGGCTTTCAAGTACTTACCGGAGCAGAAAGAGACGCGTCTGCTCGGCATCACGGTGCAGGTAGGCAGGACGGGAGTGTTGACGCCCGTGGCGGAGCTCGCGCCGGTGCAGATTTCCGGCTCCACGGTCTCCCGCGCCACGCTGCACAATCAGAATGAAATTACGCGTAAGGACATCCGCATCGGTGACACCGTATTGGTCGAGAAAGCGGGCGAAATCATACCTTCGGTCGTGTGCGTTATTCCGGACAAGCGACCGCCGGAAGCCCGCCCGTATTCCCTGCCGGATGCTGTCCGGGGTGTGTGCCCGAGTTGCGGGGCTCCCATCTCGCAGGAAGAGGGGCAAGTGGCTTGGCGTTGCACGAACTTCACGTGTCCCGCTCAAGCCGTCACCCGCACATCCTACTTTTGTTCGCGGGCGGCACTGGACGTGGAGAGTCTCGGTGGTACTGTGGCAGAGGCATTAGTCAATTCCGGGCTGGTGCGCTCCCCCCTGGACCTCTTTCGCCTTTCCCGAGAGGAGCTGGGTGCCCTGAATTTGGGGACAGCCGAGGAGCCCCGCCGCTTCGGTGAAAAGAACGCGGTCAAGGCGTTGGAATCCCTCGAGCGCGCGCGCCATCTCCCCTTGGAGCGTTGGTTGGTCGCTTTCGGCATCCCCTCCATCGGCAATGTGACCGCGCGCGAAGTCGCCAAATTCCACCGCGACCTCGCGGAGCTGGCGCATTCGCCGTTCTTGCGCGTGCTCGCGGAGCTGGATGAAGAGGTGTCGCGGTACAATGAGCTGAACCCGCAGGCACACCGCAATCGCGGGGTCTCCGGTACCGACCTGTTGCAGCGGCGAGAATCCCTGCGTCTCTCCATCACCACCAAGGCAGAACCTTTCACGCGGCGCGGCTACTTGGAGGTCGAGGCGGACGGTTCCAACCGTCTCCGGCTCGTGAACCCCATCGGTGCGGTGTCCTGCCGCAACCTTCTCGCCTACTTGGAGTCCGATGCCGGGCAGCACGTGCTCTCCACGCTCGCCCAATGGGGGATTAACCCCGCCTCCGATTGCTACGCGGAGTCTTTCGCGCAAAAGGCGCAGGGTCCCCTTGCCGGGCTCACCTTCGTACTTACGGGCACCTTGAGTGTGTCTCGCGCCGAGATGGAGCGAGCGATCGCCGACGCGGGCGGAAAGGCTACCGGCTCTATCACGAAGAAAACGAGCTACCTCGTGACAGGAGAGGGAGGTGGCAGTAAACGCGAAAAAGCTCTTAAACTCGGCGTCCCCACCATCGATGAAGCAACCCTGCGCCGCATGATGGCGCAGCCCGTCTCTCCCGATGCCTAGCTCTCTCGTCATCTATGGCACGATAGCCATCGATACGCTCATCACCCCGAGCGGGCGGGCGGATGCCGTGGCGGGCGGGTCCGGCATCTATGCGGCACTCGCCGCGCGCCTCACCCGCGCGCCGTACGAGCTCCTCGGTGTGGTGGGCAGCGATTACCCGGCAGATTGGCGCGAAATGCTGGAGAAGCACGGAGTGAGTTTCCGGCACGTGGTCACGCTCCCCGGGCGTACCTTCGCTTGGACCGGTCGCTACGAACGCGATATGAATCAGCGCACCACCCTGCGCACCTTCGAGGGGGTGCAGGCGGAGTGGTCCCCGGTCATGCCCCCCGACCTCCGCCGCGACTGCGGGGTGCTCGTGCTCGCCAATGTGACTCCGCCGTTGCAGTATGCCATGCTCGAGCAATGCAACTCTGAGGCATTTACGCTGGCGGACTTTATGAAGAGTTGGATCATTCGTGAGCCGGAGTACACAAAAAAGCTACTGTCCCGTGTGGATGTCGCGCTCATGAACGACGAGGAAGTGCGCCAGTTTGCGCAGATCGATGACCTCTTCGCCGCCGGATTTTACCTCCTCCGTGCCGGTCCGAGCACCGCCATCATCAAACACGGCAGTGAAGGCTCCTCCCTCTACCACCGCGAAACCAACGGTTCTGTGCACACGTACGATTGCCCGGCTACCTCCGTCGTTGCCGTCGATCCCACCGGGGCGGGTGACAGTTACCTAGGGGCACTCGCCGGATGTCTCTCTAAAATCCCCCTCGGTCAAAAACCCAATTGGGAGGCGCTCTGCCACGCCGTGACAACCGCAAGTGACATAGCCGCCCGCGCCTGCTCCCAATTCGGCATCGCCGGTCTCATCAACCGACCACCCTCTGTCACTTCCCTGCCCTCCCCTTCCCCAACACAAACTCCTCGCTCACCATAAAGCTTTCAATTTTACCGAGACAGACGTACCTCCTCGCCACTTCCGTACTGCCTACCCCATTCGCCACTCCTCGGCTTTGCCACTTCGTACTTCCTCCCTTCCCTGCCACACACGGTGGTCCCACCCTTCCACCACACACGTCTTCCCCGCCGCTTCCCCACTGCCTACCCCACCCGCCACTCCCCGGCTTTGCCACTTCGTACTTCGTACCTCGTACCTCGTACTTTCTCCCTTCCCCGCCACACACGGTAGTCTCACCCTTCTACCACGCACGTCTTTCTCGCCGCTTCCCCACTGCCTACCCCATCCGCCACTCCTCGGCTTTGCCACTTCGTACTTCGTACCTCGTACTTCCTCCCTTCCCTGCCACACACGGTGATCCCACCCTTTCACCAC
>CAYWNS010000077.1:0-2504 GCA_964459715.1 uncultured Akkermansia sp. | reverse complement strand
TACCTCGTACTTCCTCCCTTCCCTGCCACACACGGTGATCCCACCCTTTCACCACGCACGTCTTTCTCGCCGCTTCCCCACTGCCTACCCCATCCGCCACTCCTCGGCTTTGCCACTTCGTACTTCGTACCTCGTACTTCCTCCCTTCCCTGCCACACACGGTGATCCCACCCTTTCACCACACACGTCTTCCCCGCCGCTTCCCCACTGCCTACCCCACCCGCCACTCCCCGGCTTTGCCACTTCGTACTTCGTACCTCGTACCTCGTACTTCCATTCTCCTTCCCCGCCGCAGACTCCTCGCTCACCATGAGCCCCTTAATTTTCTCGGGACAGATTTGGCGGCTTCTGCGAAATCCTATTTTCCAAATTTATCCAATGTTTCAAAAATCGTAAAATTGGGCTTGCAATGAGAGGGAATGGGTGTACACTAGCGCAGCGACAATGTCCCGCAGCGGGGCAAGGTGCATCAAGTAATCACAAATAACAGAAAGTATGGCTCGACTTTTCGGTGTAGAAATACCCAACGAGAAACGCGTGGAGGCGTCGCTATGCTACATATACGGCATAGGTCCGTCCACGGCAAAGAAAGTGCTGGAGCAGTCCGGCGTATCCCCCGATTTGAGAACCGGGACACTGACGGATGTTCAGCTCACGAAGATCGTCCAAGCTATCACCAGCAATCATATTTTGATAGAGGGTGACCTGCGTCGCGAGAAGCAGATGGCTCTCAAGCGGCTTACGAGCATCAATTGTCTGCGCGGAATACGGCACCGCAAGGGGCTTCCTGTACGTGGTCAGAGAACGCGCACCAATGCCCGCACGCGTAAAGGGCGGAAGAAGACCGTCGGTGCCAAGAAATCCTGATAGCTTAACTTTTAACCTCTTTTACAACAATGGCTGAAGAAAACATACAAGAGACTGAGGGGGAGAAGCCGACCACCCCGGCACCCAGTGCTCCGGCACCGACCGCACCCGCTCGCCGTCCCGAACAGCACCGTGACATATTTGCCGAGCTCGGTTTATCGGGGGACGAAGAAAAGGTCAAGATTCTCAAGGCAAAAGGCAGTAAAAATGTCACGACGGGAATCGTGCATATCTCGTCTTCCTTCAATAACACCGTGGTAAGTGTCACGGATATGAAGGGAAATGTGATCGGGTGGTCATCCGCCGGAAAACTCAACTTCAAGGGTAGCCGCAAGAGCACAGCGTACGCCGGTCAGGTCGTCTGTCAAGATGCCTGCCGCCAAGCCATGGGACACGGGCTGAAAGAGGTGGAGGTACGAGTCAAGGGTCCCGGTTCCGGTCGTGAGTCGGCGGTACGAGCCGTCCAAGCTATCGGGCTGGAGATTACCACGATATCGGATGTGACTCCCATTCCGCACAATGGATGTCGCCCGCCGAAAGCTCGCCGCGCATGATGATTTATCAACCCTGAACTTGCAATACGAATATGGCTCGATACACAGGACCTACCGCTAAGATCAGCCGCCGCTACGGGGTGGACCTTTTTGGCAACAGTAAGGCATTCACACGTCGACCGTTTCCGCCGGGTCAGCACGGTGCTCGCGCGGGTCGCAAAAAGAAGTCGGATTACGGTATCATGTTGGCAGAAAAGCAGAAATTGCGCTACACGTACGGAATTCTCGAAGGGCAGTTCCGCCGCTATTACCACGAGGCGTCCCGCCGTCGCGGTGTAACCGGTGATATTCTGCTCCAATTGCTTGAGCAGCGTCTCGACAATGTCGTTTATCGCCTTAACTTTGCCAACACTCGCGCTGCGGCACGTCAAATGGTGAATCATGGGCATGTGTGTGTCAACGGCAAAAAGGTGAATATCCCTTCATACCACTGCAAACCGGGAGATGTGGTGAGCGTGGTCGCCAAGGCTCGCTCTCAAGCTCTTGCCAACCGCTTTGTGGAGCTCAACACGGACGCGTTTACTCCGGATTGGCTCGAGGGCGATACCTCCAAGCTGACCGGTAAGGTACTGCGCGTTCCCACGGTGGAGGAAATTGCCCCCCTAGTGAATGTACAGCTCATCGTGGAGTTCTACTCTCGCTAAGACTTAGCTACAGGTACACTACGGGCTTCGCGCTCAGTCGCGTTTTTCTTTGCCAGATGCTTTTGCGGCGCGTGCGGTGCTATCGGCGGGTATCGAGTTCGGAGAGCGACGGTGCCGCTTTGCTCCGTCTCTTGTGTGTACCTGTTAGTGCGAAATTCTTGAGTTTTCGTTCCAATTTCGTCAACTGTGCATCAGTCACTTAGATGAAATTTCGCCCCAAATCCACCCAAAACTTGTGACTTTTCGTCATCGCCTGAGTTTCTCCCCCGTACTTCCCTCTTCTCCCGCCACATCCCAACCCTGTCCCAAAAATGAAACACTTAGAGGTGAGCGATTACTTTGTCGCGGGAAAACGCGGGGGCGATCAAGTACGAGGTACGAAGTAACAGGGCAAACGCATTAGAAAAAAGGGAGGATTTCCACAAGAGCTCGGAGGCTT
>CAYWNS010000076.1:0-8537 GCA_964459715.1 uncultured Akkermansia sp. | reverse complement strand
AGCAGGAAACACCATCCGCCCGACAGGAGCACCATGCTCGCGGTGTAGATATGCTTGATGACGGGGGTGTCGAGCGAGAGCAAGGAACCGGCAAGTAGACAGAACGCCCCCGCGCCGATGAGGGCGAGCGCACCGCGCCAACGCGATGAGCCCCGGCGTAGAATTTGACCGCCGCAAACGCCCAGCAGGGTAAGTGCGGCGAAGGAGAGAGAGGTGAGAATCCACGTGTACGGGGTGCCGTCCTGCCAGTGCCCCTGCAGTCGGCAGTCGATGAAGTAGGCGAGGTTATCGCGCGGCAGGAAGAGAGCCGGAGGGGATGAGTTATACGGCACGAAGCGGAGAGCCGCCCAGTAGAGGAGCAGACACGAAAAGCAGGTGATGATTTGGGAGCGGAGACCACCGAATATCAGGCAGAAAGAAGCGATCAGGTAGCCCTCGGCGATAGCCTGCAGAGTATTGCAAAAGAGACTCATACGCGTTGGGGCGGCACTCGTCAGATTCCCCTGCACGAGCATACCCAGCAGAAAGAGCAGGACGCAGCGGCGCGCCACCCGCCGGAGTACCCGTGCCGTGCTCAGCCCACGTGCGCGGTAGGACGCGAAAGCAAACGGCATACCCGCGCCGACGATGAAGATGAAGAGCGGCATGACCATATCCCAGCAAGAGAGAGCCTGCCCCCACGCCGCGTGGGAAAGCTGGGTGCGCAGAAATTCCCCGCCCACCCATGGGGAAAGGGAGAGCAACAGCTGCGCGCCGCCCGCCAGCAGCAACATATCCGCCCCGCGCAGGGCGTCGATCGAGACTACCCGACCGGTCATGAGAGATGCCCCAAGCGTTCCAGAGCGTCTGCGGCGTCGCCGTTTCCTTGAGCGGCAGCCGCGCGGTACCACTTGATAGCTTCTTTGAGGTTGACCTTCGTGCCATCCCCGCGTTCGTGGCAGAGGGCAAGATAGTACTGAGCATCGGCATGATCCTGCTCGGCAGCTTCACGAAACCACTTAAAAGCCTTTGCCCGATTGACCGGCACCCCATCGCCGTCGTAATAGGTGATAGCGAGCGAGAATTGGGCCATGGCGTCGCCCCGTGCGGCCGCTAGGTTCCACAATTTGATGGCTTCTGTTATATCTCTGTGCGTGCCGTCGCCGTTGGCGTAACAGGCACCGAGATTATAAGCCGCTTTCACATGCCCCTGATCCACAGCCATACGCCACCATTTGATGGCTTGCGTCATATCTCTTGTGGTACCCGAGCTGTAGCAATAACAGGTACCGAGATGAAATTGAGCATCCGCATGCCCCTGTTCGGCAGCGGCGCGGAACAGGTCGAACGCTTTTGAGGCATTCACGCGTACACCGTCTCCGAAAGCATAGCAGCAAGCTAGTTCAAATTGGGCACTCGGGAAGTTTTGCTCTGCCGCCTTACGCCACCACTTTACCGCTTGGGCGTAGCTTTTCCGGACACCCCGACCATTGGCGTAACACAAGGCGAGGCTGTGTTGAGCATCCGCATTACCTTGTTCGGCAGACGCACGATACAACCTAACGGCCTCCCGCAGGTCTTTTTCCACGACAACGCCGAATTCGTAGCACCAACCGAGATAGGATTGGGCAACCGCATTATCCTGCTCCGCCGCCAATTTCCACCATTTTACGGCTTCTTTCATGCTCTTGCGTACACCTTCAGCATCGGCATAACACGCGCCGAGATCAACCTGAGCCGGAGCGTATCCCTGCTCGGCGGATTCGCGAAACAACTTGAGGGCTTTTGCTTGGTCGCGGCGCACCCCCACGCCGTTGGCATAGCAGGTGGCTAAGGTGTATTGAGCGGACGGATTTTTTTTCGCGACGGAGAGACGGAGCCACTTCAGGGCTTCGCGAATGTCGGGATTGACTCCCTGACCGTCCAGATAGCAGAGGGCGAGATGGCATTGGGCCATCGCATGTCCCTGATTGGCGGCTACGAGGTACCACTTGACCGCTTCTTTCAAATCCACAGGCACGCCATTGCCCGCGTGATAACACACCCCGAGGTGGAATTGCGCCTCGGAGTAACCCCGCTCAGCCGACGCGCGGAGGAGCCTGATAGCGTGTTCCATGTCCTTGCGCACTCCCATACCGACCATGTAGCATAAGGCGACGTGAAACTGAGCATGGGAATCTCCCTGCTCCGCCGCCGAAAGAGCTGCCTCCCAATCTTCAAGAGTAAACTCCGGCAAACCTTCGTCAACCCCGCCGTCCCCGACCGACTCATCCGGTACGGTGGCGTAACTGTGCAAAGTCGCGTTGAATATGTGATGCTTGGGGGGGGTAAAGTCTTTCATCATGTCATCCACTGTGATGGTGCGCGCGTACCCGATTACTGTACCACATTACGGGAAATAAGGCAACTAAAACAAGTTCATCTGTTCCGGTAAATCGCATCTGTCCCAAATAAACTAAGGGCTTAGTGGTGGGCGATGACTTTGCGGCAGGAAAACGCGAGGGTGATCAAGTACGAGGTACGAAGTACGAAGTATAGAAGTTAGGCGCAACGGAGTTGCGCAGGGGAGGTGAAAGCAAAGCGGGAAGAAAGCGTGGGGGAAAAATTCATACATCCGTGAGGTAAGTGTTTCTGTGGTGTGTAGAGCATGTGACGGGAAACGGGGTTGTGCGGATGGAGAACCTGGGTTAAGCTGTTGCACCACGCAAGCGTCACTCCCCGGCTTTGCCACTTCGTACATCGTACTTGCGGAAATGGGGTGAATGTGCTAGAGTTTGGGGAGAGGAAGCATGGCAGTGAGAGTCACCATTGAGGGAGCGGAGAGGATTCCCAGAGAGCCGGTGTTAATCATCCCGAACCGAGTGGATGAGCAGGTGGTGCGTGTATTGAAGGAGCGATTGGGAGGAGAGGAAAAAATTGAATGGTTGGTGCAGGAAGAGCTGAGACAGAAGGCGGGGATGCTGGAGCAGGGGGAGCGTGGGTGGATGTTTTCCCCACGGCGGCAGAGTGCGGATGCCCTGCATGAGCGAATACGTGTGCGGTTGGAAAGCGGGCGACACGTGGTTTTGCTACCGGGGAGACCCGTCCAAGCACCGGTATACTACGCGGATGTGCCGCCGAGCACGCTGAACTACCTGCTCGGGGAGTATAAGCGACAGGTGTTGCCGGTCTATGTCGGTTTGTACGACGAGGGAGGCGATGTGGTAAGTGGCGCGCCGTATGAAGAAGCGCAGGTGAGCTTTCTGCCGGTCTTTTCCGCCGCGGCGAATAGCGCGGTGAGAGTGGCGGACGCTTGGTCCTCCGCGGCGACGGAGCAGGTGACAGCTCACATTGAGAAGCGCGGGAACACACTGAGCAAGGTATTGCTGGATAGTTTGCTGGAGCATCCGGAGGCGCGTATCATTGACGGAGTGGACGAGCAGAGCCTGAATTACCGGCGACTGCTGACGCTGGCGGCTCCCTTGATGCGTAGGCTGCGCAAGAGCACCACGCTGCGCCGCATGGGTATCATCCTGCCGCCGGGCAGATTTTCTGTTATCGCCAACGTGGCGTGTATACTGGCGGGGATCACACCGGTGAATATCGATTACAACTACACCCAACAGGAGTTTGCGGCTGTGGCACAGCAAGCAGAGCTCACACTCTACATCACCGGCAGCAGGTTTCGACAAAAACAGCAACATTTTCCGTGGCCACCGGAGCGGGACCTCCTGCTCATCGAGGAAATGCTGGAACCCGCCGAGAACATAGTGGTACACCTTTGGGAGCGGCTTATGAGTCGGATGGAACGGCGAAAGGTGGCGACGCGGTCGGGGACGCGGGAACGAGGGGCGCAGACGGAAGCACTCATGGTGTTCAGGCTACCCGGGGAGAGTGCTGGGGGGCGCGGGGTGCTGCTCAGTCATCGGTCGGTGTTGGCGGGGTACAGGTTGACCGCAGCGAGACTGGGTTTGCAGTCGGGGCAGCGCGTGCTGAGCAGTCTCCCCTTTTACCACCGCGCCGGTCTCTTCTTGGGGCTCCTATATCCCCTGCTCAGTGGGCAGGACATCATCACCTATCCCGAGCCGGAAGCCGCCAAGCGTCTGTGCACACTCGTCCGAAAGTACCAACCGAGTACGGTTCCGCTCGACGCGCGACAGCTGCCGGGCATCCTCGCGCATACCCATGAGCACGACTTTGACGCGACGAAGCATATCTTAGTGACCGGGCGGTTGACGGAGGCGATGGCACAGCGCGCATTCCAAGAGCATGGGTTGTGTCTGTGCTCGTGTTATCTGCCCGCAGAAATTGCCATGCCGGTGGCGTGCAGCATTCGACCGGAAAAAGGGGGCTCTTCGGCATGGGCTGTTCCCTGTGGGGATATGGGGAATGTGGGGTTGGTGCTGCCGGGGGTGACGGTAAAAGTGATGAACGGGGAACAGAACGCGGCAACGGGGGAGCAGGGACACCTGTGGGTGAAGGGAGCGGCACTCTTTTCGGGGTTTGTGGGGAAGGATGCCCCGCCGAACGAAGGGGGACCTCGCGGGTGGGTGGATATGGGAGATATCGCGAGTATCCGCGAGGATGGACTGCTGTGCATCGGAGGTCCTCAAGAACGATTTTCCCGCATTGATGGCGAGCTTGTATCACACGCGCAGGCAGAGGATGTGCTTGGCTCCCTGTTGGGGGCAGACGCAGCGAGTGAAACCCCACAGTTGGCTGTGGTGGGAGCACCGACTCCAGACGGCAGGGGGGAGCAGCTGGTGCTGCTTTCGACGCTGCATCAATCGGTGGGACCGCACGATGTCATTACGACACGTTATGCCATCGCGAATGCCCGATACCCGACAAAACTGGCACCGGGGCGGATTTTGGCTGTGCGGGCACTTCCCACTTTGCGGGGCGGTGGAGTGAACTATGATTTGTGCCGACGCTATGTGCTCCAGGTGGTGACGAGTGAGCGCAGGTGAATGCGAAGATAACACGAAGTACGAGGTACGAAGTACGAAGTACGAAGTGGCAAAGCCGGGGAGAGACGGGAGTGGTGAGCGGCATTGTGGTGCGGGGAAGACGTGTGCGGTGGAAGTGTTTGTCCACCATGTGTGGCGGGAAGCCAAGTGCGAAGTACGAGGTACGAAGTGGCAGAGCCGGGGAGAGGGGACGGTGAAGGGCAGTGGGGCGGTGCTTCGTTCCCCGGGTTTTTTGGCGCGGGTGTGGTGAGCAATGCGGATGTGACGGGAAGCGGGGCGAGTGGGGTTGTGCGTGGTGGTGTCACAGCTCGGCGTGGGTGGACGTTCGTGTTGCAAGTCGCATCCGTTCCGGGAAGTTTTCTGCCAATCGCTGCCATGCCAGCCCCTATGCGGGTTACACACGCTCTGCGCACTAGCGGGCATCAGCATCACGGGTGCGTTGATCTGTCCTTCCCGCTTATTTGCGGCTTTGCCTCCTCCACCTCCCCTGCGCAACTCTGTTGCGCCTAACTCCTTCACTTCGTACTTCGTACCTCGTACTTGATCGCTCCGTGTCTTCCTGCCTCAAGGCATCGCCCACCACTAAGCCTTTCATTGATTTGGGACAGGTGTGGGGCAGCACACGTGTCTTAATAAAATTTTCGAAAAACGACCGACCTTGCTGGTATGCAAAGTCGGTCGGATGGTTGTTGAGTTGGAGAGAGAAAAAGGGAAATGCGTCAGGCTTCCTGTGACTTGGAGGCGGGCATTTTGCCGGTGGTGAAATACTCTTCGATTTCTTCGAGGGTGCGCCCCTTCGTCTCCGGGAGGAAGAAAGCGGCGGTGATGAAGTAAATGACGGTGAAACCGGCGAGAGTGAAGAAAACGCTGGAGTAACCGTAAGCCCCGACCCACGGGAGGAAGACGCCGGCGATCGTGGTGGAAACTCCTTGGTTGATGAGCAAGGCGATGGCCATTCCATTGGCGCGAATGCGGGTGGGCATGAGCTCCGAGAGAGCCAGCCAGACGCACACACCGGGTCCGGCGGCGTAGAACGAGATGAAGACCACAAAGAACGCGGTCACGAGCCAACCGGTGAGCGGGGCAGGTTTCTTGCCCACTTCCGCGCGCGTTATCTCCAATGCCTGCAGAGAGCCCGGCTCGGGGTTATTCTGCCAGAAGAGGACGTGGTCTAGGGGAGTGGGTTTCGGAGCGAAGTCCGGGTTAATAATGACGCGGTCGCTGTTGCTTTCCAGCTCGAGCAAAGCTTTTTCGAGGGCCTTGGCGTCCGTTCCCTCAGCGAGCTTCACTTGACCCTTACGCAGCTTGTCGGAGAGCTTGTAGACTTTCGCTTTTTCGATGGACTCCTTTTCTAGGTCCTCACGGAAAGCCGCTTGAGCAGCACCGACATCCACAGCACCCATGGCATCATCTACGTACTGCTCGCCTAAACCTGCCGCGTTTACATCGGCGATGCACTTCTCGCGGTCAAACTTTTCCGCCACCACCTGATTGGAAGAGGCACCTTGCTTGTACGTGACGATCAGCTGCATCCCCGGGGCAACCCCGCCATTCTGCAGGAGCTCGGGGTGCTGTGCTGCCGCCGTTTTCACGGCATCATCCACGGAAACCTTCGCGTACGCTCCCTGTCCTTCGAACTCCCGCACCTGAGCGCGGACGTATTCGGTTACATCGACGCGTTGGTCTTCCACGGAGAAGAACATGGCACCCACACCGACCAGACCGACGATGATACCCAATGTCCCCATCTTCAGCAGGAAAGTGCGTCCCTTCTTATCCACGAGAGAGACTGCCACGATCGTCATGAGCATATTGACAACCTTGATTGCCATATCGGCGATGTTGGCACTCTGCCCCTGCAGACCGGCCTGCTGGAAAATTTTCACCGAGTAGTTGAGCACGGAGTTAATACCCGTAGCCTGCGTGCAAGCCAGCACGATAACCGCCAGAACAAAGGGGATGACATACTTGCGCTGCAGGAGACTGTCCCCCTTGGCTGCGGCGGCAATGGCTGCTTTCTCTTTCTCCGCAGCGGCATCGGCTGCCTTCATTTCGGCGAGGATTTCCTTGGCTGCTTTCTCCCCGTTGTTGGCAGCCAGCGCAATCAGGGCTTCATTTTCGCGTCCGCGACGGTAGAGCCAACGCGGAGACTCCTTCAGTCGGAATGCCCCGAAAAAGAGGATGAGTCCCGGTACCGCCGAGCACCAGAATATCGTCTGCCAAGCCATGACTTTGTCGGCATCGTCTACGGTTACATCCGTGGCTGAACCCACGAGGAGCGTCGTGAGGTACCCGATCACAGCGGCAAAGACCAAGCCAACCGTCAGGAGGAATTGGAACATGCCCGTGCCCTTGCCGCGCGACCCGGCGTCCAAACATTCGGCGAGGTACATAGGCACGACCACACCGACCAGACCCGCCGAAGCACCCTGCAAGATGCGTCCGCCCATGAGTACTTCGAACACACCGTTGGAGAAGCAGATGATGGGGATGCTCAGCGTGAAGAGTAGTGCTGAAAGGATGATCACCTTCTTGCGTCCCATCCACTCTGCCAAGACACCGGCAAACAGGGATGAAATGACGGAACCGAGCAATACCGCCGCCACTACGACAGATATCTGCTGCGGAGTGTAGGTCGATGTTTGCTCGATGTAGGGAACCGCCGCTGCGATGACGCCTACATCGATGCCGTACAATAACCCACCCAAACCTGCCATCAACATGAGGTATCGCGCATATCGCCTCACGGAACCCGCCACGTCTCCGTGATGCGAATCTGGTGCGCCGAATTCTGTCGTACTGGTACTCATAGCTCCTGCATTATACCACCTCACCCCACCGGCGCAAGCAAAAAAGTTAATACGCGCAAACCGTGTTCATCGTAGAATAAAATGCACCAGGGGGGAATGCACCCCCAAAAAGAGTGCATCCGGTCCCAGAATGGGGTATAATAACCCAGTAAACAAAAAACATTCTATGGAACAGAGCACCCGAGCAGATTTTACACCTGCTACAAGAAAAGGCAAGCATCTTAACTTTACAGAACGCCAGCAGATTGAAAGATGGCTGCGAGAAGGGGTTTCCGTGAGAAAAATCGCGCTGCGTCTCAATCGCAATCACTCCACGATTATACGAGAGCGCAGGCGTGGGCTCGTTATACATGTAGATACAGAACTTAAGGAGCACGAAGTATATTCATGCGAACGAGCACAAGGTGATGCCGACATAAATAAGACGGCGCATGGACCCGATCTAAAACTCGGCAACAACACAGAATTAGCAAGGCAGATGGCAGAGCTACTGACAGGGGGAGGCGAGGAGGGACTCAAATGCTCGCCTTACGCAGCCAAAAAGATGCTGGAACGCCGTGGGGTAGAGGTGCCGTTTTCAGAGCGTACAATATACAACTATGTATATAACAACGTGTTAGGAGTGACAGCCTCGCAGCTGGTGCAGGGGTCACGAAAAAAGAGACGCAAGTTGGTGCCGAAACGGCTGGCGCACACAAGTACAGGAATAAAGAGCATAGAGGAGAGACCGGAGGAAATAAACAAGCGCGAGGAGGTAGGACATTTTGAGATGGATTGCGTGGTAGGGACGCAAGGGTCG
>CAYWNS010000075.1:0-9104 GCA_964459715.1 uncultured Akkermansia sp. | reverse complement strand
CGACGCGACCTTGGGTGGTGAGATTGCCGGTGTAGCTGTCGAAACTCCCGTATTCGTTGAATATCTCGGTGGAGGGGTCGCCTTTGCCCTCCGGGGTTTCGAGGAAGAGGACGCCGCTCATGGCACCGCCCCCGTATACGGCACCTTCCGCGCCTCGGAGGAGCTCGATGTTGCCCATACCGAATATCGGGGCACGCGAGATAAGACCACTCGTCACGAGACTGCCGCTGTTCATGCCATCCAGTCGCATCCCATCCATCATCGAGAGGACGTACCTCTGCGCGCTCATCCCGCGAATCACGAGATTAGAGATGTTCCCGCGCTGGAAGGTACCACCTCCGGGAAGCACATAGACCCCGGGAGAGCTCGTCAAGGCTTCGCTCAGGGTATAGACACCCTCTTTTTTGAGCTCGTCCACATCGAGTACACCCACAGATACCCCTGTAGCGTTGTAGGGGACGGCGCGTCCCTCATGGGCGGATGCCGTGACCGGTGCTAACTCCGTTTCGGGGACGGATGCCGCTTCTGCGGTCTTTACTTGTTCATCTGATTGCGCATACACACATGTTCCGACCCATGCAAGCACAATGGCTGCGTATGAAATGCTTCTCCCGGAAGCTAATGTCTGATTTCTCATTGTTGTTTTGTCCTGTGAGGCAGTGAATCGCCGCCTCGGGTTAGGGCGACTTTCAGGCTGGTGTTCCGACTGAACCCTCAGCGGGTATCACGGTTGCGGCACAGCGGCTGATTTGCACAGCCTTTCCCATCTATTTCCTGCGGTAACGATACCGCCTCCCGAAAGTGACTCCGGAAAACGTGAGACCCACGCCTCCCGAGCCGGGCGCATTGTAGCAGATTGCAGCAGCGAAAACAAGACATTTTTTTTCTGCCGGCGTGAGTTGTGCTTGCCAAGGTGGGCAATGGTCGTGTAGAATGGGTGCCGGACAATGGGAGAGTTGTCTACACGGGAGACAATGAAGCAACAAGTATGACATCGAATCTTTTCAAATTACTGGCAGCCGTGGTGGTAGTGATAGTGCTCGGTTTCTTTAGCTATCCGCTGGGGGGGATGTTGTTGGATGTGCTGCATTTGCGCGACACCCTCGCTGTGGAAAGGCAGGGGAAGGAGGATGCCGAGCGACGGGCGCGACTCGAGCAGCAGGAAGCGCACCGTAAACTGGTTAATGCTAACAAACCTACGCGACCGCGTGGTGTGGCCATCGAAGATGGGACGGGTAATAACGACTGGCAAAAGGGGTTTGAGAACGATGGGGATGACGCGGTAGCTGAGACGGACAACACAGCCGAGGACGAGAGTGACTATGACAACTTTGATTCGGCGACAGAGCGCGATTTTTCTGCGTATACACTTACGGATTGTGATCCGACACTTGTGGGGGTCACGGAAGATAGTGATGCGCCTGAGGTTGCCGGGCAAGGAAAGGTGCCGACACCCATGGACGCACGCACAGCCGGGGTCAATAGAACAGCATGGAAAAAGTTGACACACACAATAGAGCGGGAGCGTGACAGCAAGAAACCGGTTAATTACATCAATGAAGAGTTCAAGGGGGATTCGTGGAAAAATGTGGAAGGAATCTATCAAACGGTCAAGGGGCGCATACTCACCAAACTGGGCGATAAACCCACAGCCGACAAGGTGATGGAGTTCCTTGAGGATCCGGCGAACCGGCGGGATTTGGCACTCATTACACTCATACGCCGTACAGGTATTGGCGGGTTGCAGGAGGTAGCTGCACAGCGCGGCGGTACACCACTGCTTACCACACTCTCCTCTGACCTGAATTGGCTTACCAACACGCTTTACTCCGGCAACACGACAGGCATGGGCAAGGGGATGAAATATCTGGCGCAAATCTTTGCACGATACACGGAAGACCTTCATGACGAGACGGCGCGAAGGGTAGCCACGACGACTGCCACGGAGTTTGCCCGCGAGGGATGGAGTGCAAAAGACATGATGGCACGCTTTTCGTACTACTACGGCAGCTACCGTGATGGGCGACTGAATACAATATTTGACAACCTCGCCTATTGGGAAACCAGACTGGTAACCGGCAATCGCGAGTGCAATACATGGGGGAGTCCGCAGTCGCTGACTTGGCAGCGTGATAACGTGCGCTTACCGGTGGAGCAATACTTGGGAGCTTCCAGTCAGCTGGTGTACCGACTGCGTAATGCAGCGGGGGACTCGGTGTTTTCGGAGGACTACCTGAAACCCATAATGAGTCATACTAAGAATATCACCGCTTTGGCATACCGAGAAATTGGTGGGGTATGCGGGGCGTGTTCGCACTATGGAGCGTACGGGGCACTTGCTTCCGGCATACCTGCCATGACAATGGGGGAACCCGGGCATTGCGCCTACACGGTGCGTGTGGGGACGGAGTGGAAAAAAGGATATTCGATATATTGGCAACACAGCATGCATAAAACATTCTGGGGTTTGCATGATTGGGAGTTTCTTATACTCGCGCAGGATCTGTACTCTGATGCCGTACCCACACTCATCTCGGATCAACTCACAGCCATGGCAGAGTTCTTGGCTTCGCAGCGTATGACGACGTCCGCCATCCAGTGCTACGATGCTGCGTTGATGATTCAGCCGCTCAACTGGCCTACGTGGTTGGCATACGCCGGATACCTTAAGCAGAAAGCTCCCGATGATAAGGCGCGATGGGTCGAATTGTGTTCGCACATGGTCGACACAATGGCCGATAGGTTTCACGATGTCGTTGCCACATTCCAAGCGCGTTATTTATACCCGCAGCTTTTGCCACTCATGCCGGACAAGAGGGAACGCAATAAATTGTTTGCGACGTTCTTCAAAAAGTGCACGGATTTTGGGATACATCGATGGGACATAGAGCCTCTGCTGGATGCGCAAATTGCTGGTTGTAAGACTGATGCGGAGAAGCTCGACTATCTTAAAACCTGTCTTTCCATCCTCATGGACAAACCGGACTATTCCGGTGCCGTCCTGACTTGGGGATTGAATAGAGCGGCGAAAATGAGTAAAGAAAACGGGGATCAATCTACAGCTTTCCAGGAGTCATTCAGTAAGCTCATAACCCGGGCAATGGCACGCATGCAGAGCGGGAAGAAGGACAAGGATAACACGTGGGCGGGACTCGGGGAGGCTATTCACACGGCTGCCGAAAATGGTGATACCTTTACCTTCCAAGCTATCGGAAATCTCGCCATGCAGAAGTGTAAGAAGTATTTTCCGAAAAACCACTTCAAGTTCCGTGGTTTTTCGGGGCGTATCGTTTCTGCTAAGGGGTCTATCACCACTGCCAGTACCCTCGGCGAAGAGCAAAAGAGACAATCGTGTCTCCACTGGGCGGTACTCCAGAAGAACGGCGGTCGAATTCCCATCAAGTTTGAGGGTAAAAATGGAATTGTTGTGAAACTTGAAAAAAACAGCGACCTCAACGGAGTGGTGGCACTCTTTGATAAACAGATAAAGAACGACCGACCCTTTCACATAGAAGCTTCCGTGGATGGACAAAATTGGACACCTACTGCCGCGAAGGTGGATGTGGATGGGTCGATCATGCGCGTTGACCTCAAAGATGCGCAGGCGAGTGGTCGGTATGTGCGACTCCTGCGGGAAGGGGATAAGTGGGATCAGGGAAACATAGTGGGTTTCTACGTGTACGGTAAAATCAAAAAGGAATCATGAAACGGATCGTCTATTTTTTCATTTGCGTCATGGGCATGCTTGCTTCGATAGTGGGCACGGGGTGGGCGGCTACTGTCCGCTCTTACGAGGATGCTCTCAGGAGGGCCGGTAACGATAAGCCGATTGTGGTGTTCTGCTACGGGGTCAATTACGACAAGATAAGCGATAAAGCATACGAGATATACGTCAAAAAGCGCGACAAGAATATAGTCAAGGTTCTTGGGGGAGAAATTTTCCTCGTCGTACCTGTTTACCAATTGCCCAATGAGAAAGAAAAACGCGAGTATGAGAAAGTGATGGGAAAACACAGTTTACCCGGTGGGATATGGAGCGTGCCCTCTTTTGCGGTGATGGATGGTGCCGGAAATGTGCGCGGTGCGGTACGTGACCGTGATGTGTTGGACGACCCCGTCAAGACCGCGGAAGCCTTAGGCAAACTCCTAGAGGATTTTGATAAGCAGCAAAAGCTTGTTGAGAAAGCTGAAAAAGCGAGTGAGAAGCGCAAGGAGCAACTTACCCGCGAAGCCCTTTCCTTCACTGATCTCAAGGTACCCGGACACACACTCTTTGATCCTTCGCAAAATGGCATCGTGGAGAAGCTCCAGATTATGTCTATTGCGGAGGCTAATAACTTCATTCGTTCCACCCTCGATAGTGGGGCGTATTCCCCCACGGAGCGTCAGATGGTCATGGCGGCTTACGCAGGTCATGTACGCCGCGAAAAGGGACCGGTCCACCTCCTACGTGCCATTTACACGGAAATGCGCAACATCGATCCCTCTTCTATTTACGGTGCTTACGCGGAGGGTGCCATCGAGTGTTGGGTTGTACCTCGAGAAGAAGAAGCCACCTCGAAATCAGGAGCTAAAGACAAGCAGAGTCCGGACAAGGGTGCCGATGGGAAGAGCGAAGCTACCTCGGGAGGGGACACGCAAAAACCTTAGTGATTGATTCACCTCTAGGGTGTTTTGCGTTGTCGTAATTACGGCTGGTGTGTGCAATGCGTGAGAGGTGTGGCTTGAAGCTCAACAGGCATCGGGGGCGGTGTCGCTGCCCGTAATCATTTCGCCGGTGATGGTGTATTTGACGCCACAGCGTGGGCACGAGACCTCCAGTTGCCCTTGTTCGGAGAGTTCATCCGCAAAGTCCTTTTGCATGGATCGGAGGACGGGAGCAATTTTTTCTGCACTACACCCGCAGCGGAAGGTGAACCGCCGCGTTTCGAGCAATTTGGTCTCTTCATTTTCCTCCGCATGCACTACATCATCCACAGAAAGTTCAGAGAGCCAATCGAAATCGGCATCCGGCTCGGCTACCACGAGGTAATAAAGGTCATCTTCTTGCCCGCGAAAGGCTCTAGCCTGCCTCTGCTCACTCTGCCGGAAGTATTCCTCTACCCAACCGGCGGCATCTTCGCTCGTGATAGGAACCACTGAGGTGTGAGTGTCGCGCTCTCGGCAGATGTTCTGCGCGTAAAGCATGGTGGTATCGGTTTCCCGCACGTTTTCCGTGAAGGTTCGCCCCACGACATCCTCCGTCAGGGAAGAGCCCGCTACGAAGATGTTCACCGATACGGGTGTTTTCACATTGACCGTCCACGCATGGTGCTCATTCCACGGACGCGAGACAATGAAGAGAGTGAAGAAAGCCATAAGGTCTTTGAACAAAGCGGCATGTTCCTGACTCGGGTGCATAGCGTGCTGCATTTGGTGCAGGTAATACCCCACGAAGAGCGGCGCGAAGTCTGCCCACAAAAGCAGGCAATTTCTACGTCTTACGTAGAGCGAACGCACGACAGCGTACTCCGATACAAAGCCGCTCTCATCGGGTTTCATTTCCGCCTCCATCTCGCCCGTCATTCTACCACACCCCATCTCTCATCGCAAGACTAGCCACGAAAAATTTCGGTGTGCGGAAAGCGTAAACCACATCTGTAGCAAGAAAAATAAAGGGGTCTGCGCGTACAATCACATCTGTCCCAAATAGATTAAAGGCTTAATAGTGAGCGGTGACTTTAAGGCAGGAAGACACGGGGGAGATCAAGTACGAGGTACGAAGTACGAAATGGCAAAGCCGGGGAGAGGCGAGTGTGGTAGGCGGTGGTGTCGAGCAGGGAAAAGGTGTGCGGCGGAGGGCATAGGGACCACATCTGTCCCGGATAAATTAAAGGCTCAATAGTGAGCAGTGACTTTAAGGCAGGAAGACACGGGGGAGATCAAGTACGAGGTACGAAGTACGAAGTACGAAATGGCAAAGCCGAGGAGAGGTGGGTGTGGTGGGCGGTGGTATCGAGCAGGGAAAAGGTGTGCGGTGGAGGGCATAGGGACCACATCTGTCCCAAATAGATTAAGGGCTTAGTGGTGAGCGGTGACTTTGAGGCAGGAAGACACGGGGGAGATCAGGTACGAGGTACGAAGTACGAAGTGAAGGAGTTAGGCGCGACGGAGTTGCGCGGGCATGGCGGGAGGAGGCAAAGCCAAAACGACGTGTGAGAACTAGATCCATGCACCCGTGATGTTGAAGCCCCCTTGGTACGCAGAGCGTCTGTAACCCGCGTGGAGGTTAGCATCGTAGCATTTTTTGAGAATTTTATTGGGACGGGTGAGGTGTACAATCGCTTTAGGTTTGCAATGGGGAGGGGGGTGTGATATGATGAGCGCGCAGTCGGGGATGGGTACCCCGTGAAACCGATACAAACCGGACACAGTGCAGGATGAATGATTTAACAAAACCCTTCAAACGATTACCGGTAGCACTCATCGGCACGGGGTCGTACGTACCGGAGCACAGGCTGACCAACTCCGATTTGGAAAAGATGGTTGACACCTCCAATGAGTGGATCGTAGAGAGGACCGGCATAGAGGAGCGCCGGATAGCGGCCCCGGATGAAAAGACGAGCGACATGGCGACCCATGCGGCAAAGCGCGCGATGGAAGCAGCCGGGGTAAAAGCAGAAGAGATCGACCTCCTCATTGTGGGGACGGTTACGCCGGACACATTCACCCCGTCGACGGCTTGCTACGTGCAGGCCAACATCGGCGCAGTGAACGCAGCCGCCTTTGATATTTCTGCGGCGTGTTCGAGCTTTCTTTTTGCCCTGAAGACAGCCGTTCAGTTCATTGGTTGCGGGCAGGCACGCACGGCTCTCATCATTTCATCCGAAAAACTCAGCCATATTGTGAATTGGGAAGACAGAACCACGTGCGTGTTATTTGGGGACGGAGCCGGTGCGGCGGTGCTGCGTACGGGCAGCGGCGAACCCGGCGACAGTGCGGTTTTGGCTTCCGATATAGGGTCGGACGGCACGCTCACGGATCTTTTGCTGGTGCCGGGCGGAGGTTCTGCGATACCGACCACGGAAGAGAACATCCACGAAAAGCTGTACACATTGGCGATGCGCGGTAATGAGGTATTCCGCCACGCGGTGGCGCACATGAAAGATTCGGCACTCTCGCTCCTCCGGCGCACCGGGATCAAGCCGGAAGATATTGCCCTCGTTATCCCCCACCAAGCCAACCTGCGTATCATCAATGCCGTCACTCAACGCCTCGGGATTCCCCCGGAACGTGTTTTTGTGAATCTGCAAAAATACGGAAACACATCCGGGGCGGCCTGTGCCATTGCTTTGGATGAAGCACTGCGTTCCGGACGCGCCAAGAAGGGAGATATTGTGCTGATGGTAACCTTCGGCGCAGGGCTCACTTGGAGCTCCGCCGCCATAAGAATCTGAGTCCACAATGTCGCTCCCGAGCGGTTCCTCGGGCGGGCTGTGACGCAGTTCAGTGGTTCGGCTGCGCGTCGATGGATTTCAGGATGTGGGAGACAATGCAGTCTACCTCCACCAAGCGACCCTTGCCACAGGCACCGCAGGCCAATTCGCCGTCCTCAGCCGGTCCGATGATAAAATGACCACGGTGGAGGAGCTCCTGCACGTTGTGCTGAGTGGCGGGGTGTTCCCACATGAGTGTATTCATAGCGGGGAAGAGGAGGACGGGCGCGCGGGTGGCGAGGTACAGCGAGGTGAGCACATTCGGAGCCAGTCCTTGGGCGAAACATGCCAGCGTGTTCGCACTCACCGGTGCCACGGCAAACACATCGGCTTTTTGCGCCAACGCAATGTGAGCCGGAACCCAGTCGGTGGTCTCATCCTCAAAAGAGGATATTACACTGTGCCGCGAAAGGGTCATGAGCGTCAGAGGACTCACAAAGCGCAGGGCTGTCGGTGTGCATACGCAATACACCTCGTGTCCGCTTTTGGTGAGACGGGATGCCACGTCCGCCGCTTTATATGCCGCTATCGACCCGCAGACTCCCAGAACGATCGTTGCCATAAGCCGCACCCTTTGTCGGGAGTCAGACCAACGCCGGGTCGAACTCGACGATCATGTTAATTTCCACCGCCACACCGAGGGGCAAGCTGACCACTCCCACCGCAGAGCGCGAATGGGCAGCCCCCGGACCGAAAAGTTCTACGAGTAAATCTGATGCGCCGTTGAGCACCTTGGCTTGGTCGGTGAACTCCGGGGTGCAGTTCACGAATCCATTGACCGCCACAATGCGCGTAAGCGGCGCAAAGCTGCCCAACTCTGCCCGGATGACACCGAGTCGGTTGAGGATGGCTGCCACCGCCGCTTGCTGTCCTTGCTCGACAGAGAGGTCGCGCCCGAGTTTACCGTAAAAAGCAGTGTTGCCATTCACCGAAATGCCACCGGAAAGATGTAGGAGGTTGCCGCTACGGATACACTGCACATACGAGCCTACAGGGACCGGTGCGTCCGGAATCTGAAGCCCCTTTTTATCGAGAACCGCTTGATTGAGTTGCATACCGTCATACTACCCACCATGTGCTCCCTTGTCAAGTCTATCCGACATGTGCTTTTGATGCTGCGCCGAAAAACTACTCTCCTCCGGCGTAGTACGTCGTAAGTGGGGGGCATGCCGATGGATACGGAGGTTCTATACCTCACCCTCCGTACTTGTCTGGGGAGAAAGCAAAGTAGTTTGAGATGCGGGACCGTCGATATGGCGGATGATTTCGTCGACCACCTCAGATGCTTTCATGAGCGAGGAATTGATGCGCAGGTGGGCAGTTTCCGCATAGAGAGGGGAGCGGACGGTGAGGAGAGAACTGAGGCGATCTTCGTGCTCGCACCCTTGGAGAAGGGGGCGGTTTTGCGATCGTGTCGTGCGGGTGAGCAGGTTCGGCAAATCCACATCCAGCCACACGACGAGACCGAGGGTACGCAGAATGGTACGGTTTTCCGGACGCAAAATGATACCGCCACCGGTGGCAATGACACTTGGGGTACATTTCCCCGCGTTGTCGCGCAGGTACGTAAGCAGAGCGGTTTCTAGGGCACGAAAGCGAGGTTCTCCCTGCTCGGCAAAGATGCGCGGG
>CAYWNS010000074.1:0-9419 GCA_964459715.1 uncultured Akkermansia sp. | reverse complement strand
CCGGCTTTAGGAGTGGTTTGCTTCTTCATTCCACAAAATTACACGAAGAGCGGAAACCACATGTCCACACAAACTACCTTTACCCTCTCGCGCCCCTTCTTGCCGCGCAGATAACGCTCAAGCACCTCTCTGCTCTTCGTCTCGATGACATCATAGACGCGGTGGTGTGCCAAGTCCACAAGGGTGATGGCATATTCACCTCCCTTGTGAATCTTATGTTCATCAATACCTAATACGCGTGGAAGAGGATAATTGATTTGCTCTCGTATCAAATACTCACAGCTATCGTGCAATTGCTTTTCCACCGTGCTTTCACACACGTCGAACCTTGCTGCAATGCTCTTATCGGTTTCTCCGATTTGCTATCCCTCACACGTGTTTGTCGCTTTGCCTTCTCCGAACTCACCTGCGCAACCTTGATGCGACTAACTTTTTCACTTCGCACTCCGTACTTGACCATCCCCGTGTTTCCTCGCATCAAAATCATCGCTCTACTCCGAGCATTTGTTTATTTGGGGCTGGGGAGGGTACTTGCGGTCTAGAAGCTCAGCGTCAGCTGATCGCCCCTTTCCTGCTTCGGAGGAATCGGGGTAGGCGGGACAGGAGGGTCGGGTGATGGCGGTGGAGAGGGGTCGGGCGGTGGAGGAGGTGGCTCAGCAGGAGACTCCGTCAGCATGCGAGAGATTCGTTCCACGGGATATTTGGTGACAATATTGCCGATCACGCGGCGACTTTTCACGAGCAGATTCCCGAAGTCGAAAGGTAAGGGGCTGCGCAATCTCTTAGATTGGTTTCTCAAGTACACATTGACGCGCATTTCCGCACTTTCTTCCTCTGTGGGATGTACCGTGAAAAAGAAAATCCGACTTCCTTTAGTACCTTGGGTAAGAGGGTACTCTTTGTCGCGCGTGAACCCGCCGAGGTGAAAGCGCTTGGCAAAGCAAGAACCGCTCTTTCCGTTGCGGTAAATCATGTTGAAAACCCAATCCTGCCCGGGACGCAACACACGGATATCCAGCAACTTCTTGCCTACGTAAAATTTATCCCGCACACGTCGAACTACCGCAATACCTTGAGAATCAATGGTGAGAATATCGCTCATGGACGAGCATTTCTCGATGGGTGTGCCTTTCTTGACCCCGTACCCGGCAAAGCCTTCCTCATCGTAATAGAGCATTTCGTTTTCGACGGCGGCAGCCGCGCGGGACAGGGTATAGAGAGTTAAAAGTTCGGTACGCCTCTCCCGACCGACCCCGTATTTCTTTTTCAGGTTTTCGTACCAGCGGATGGTATAGCGGGTCAGTTGCGCAAGGTCTTTGCGAGTACGCTCCATCTGCGCTTCCAAATCACGGATGCATCTCTCTGCCTCATGTACCTCGTATTTGGCTATCTTCCTGATGCGTATTTCGGTGAGTTTCTCGATGTCCTCCCGTGTTACCTCTCGCATGAAGTTGTTTACGAACGGAGCAATCTTTTCCGCGATGCGGGAGAGACTTTCATCACGACTTTCGCTCGTTTCGAGCTCTTTGTATATCCGATTTTCGATGAATATCTTCTCCAAACTTGTCTGCATCCACGCTTCTTGCAATTCCCCCAGCCGGACTTCCAACTCGCAGCGCAATATCTCACGCGTGTGGTCTACGTTGGCTTTCAGAATGTCACTGACTCCCAAAAAGACCGGTTTGCGGTCACGGATGACCACCGCTTTGGGAGAAATACTCACTTGGCAGTCGGTAAAAGCATAGAGAGCGTTACAGGTTTTTTCCGCGTCGACCCCGCTTGGCAGGTGCAGTAGGATGTCCGCCTGCGCCGCCGTGTTGTCCTCGATCCTCGCCAGCTTAATTTTACCCTTTTCCATCGCCGCTTCGATGCTCTGGATGAGCGATTCGGTCGTTGTCCCGTACGGAATTTCGGTGATGCGTATGAGTCGCTTAGTGGAGGCATCGAGTTTTGCGCGACAGCGGAGGCGGCTGTTGCCCGTTCCATCGTTGTAATCATCGACATCGAGGAGCCCACCGGTGGGGAAGTCCGGGTAGAGATCAAAAGGCTCATCGCGCAGGTAATGTATAGCCGCCTCGATAATTTCGTTAAAGTTGTGCGGTAAGATCAGGCAATTCATTCCCACGGCAATGCCGAGGGCTCCTTGTGCCAACAGCAACGGAAACTTAACGGGAAGGGCTACCGGTTCCTTGTTGCGTCCATCGTAACTGAGTTTCCATTGGGTAACTTTTGGGCTGAAGACGACATCCTTTGCGAAAGCGGAGAGACGCGCCTCAATGTAGCGCGGGGCAGCTGCGGCATCCCCCGTCAATATATTTCCCCAGTTGCCTTGTGTCTCAATGAGGAGCTCCTTTTGACCGAGGGTTACTAGTGCACTGCCTATCGAGGCATCGCCGTGCGGGTGGTACTTCATGGTATCCCCCACAATGTTGGCTACCTTGTTGAAGCGTCCATCGTCCATCCTTTCCATCGAGTGCAAGATACGCCGTTGCACAGGCTTCAAGCCGTCATCGAGATGCGGCACCGCTCGCTCCAATATCACGTAAGATGCATATTCCAAATAATAGTCCCCGAACATTTCCTGAATTTTGCTCGGGTTCTCTTGCAAATACACCGGTGTTGTCTCGTTACTCATTCCTCTCTCCGCCCACATTCTACCCGAGCTGCCCCTCCTCGGCAAGTAAATTTCGGGAATCATCAAAACTGTCCCACATCACATCCGCCCCAAATAAATTAAAGGCTTGGTGGTGGGCGGTGACTTTGAGGCAGGAAGACACGGGGGTGATTAAGTACGAGGTACGAAGTACGAAGTGAAGGAGTTAGGCGCAACGGAGTTGCGCGGGCATGGCGGGAGGAGGCAAAGCTGAAACGACGCGTGGAGACCAAATCCATGCACCCGTGAGGTTGAAATCCCCCTCGTGTGTGGAGCGTCTGTAACCCGCATGGGGATTAGTATGGAAGCGACTTTCAGAAATTTTCTCAGGGCGGATGTGGCACGGTATACTGAACCGAGTGTTTTGTCTTGCGTAGATGCGAAAAAGGGGTTACCCTTCAGAAGCTATGTGGACAGGTAGATTTTCTCAAGCCACGGCAGACCTCGTGCTTCGGTACAGTGAGTCTGTAACGTATGACCGGCGTCTTTACAGGCAGGACATCCTCGGCTCAATTGCGCACGCGCGCGCCCAGATGAAAGCCGGTCTCCTTACCGAGCAGGAATTTCACGCTATCGAACAGGAACTGACGGATATCCGGCAGGACATCGAAGCCGGGCGTTTCCGTTGGGATGTCAATTTGGAGGACGTTCACATGAACATTGAGAAAGAGTTGACACGTCGCATCGGTCCTGCCGGAGCAAAATTACACACGGCTCGCTCTCGCAATGACCAAGTTGCCACAGATACACGACTCTATTGCCGTGATATGATCGACAGAGTCCTGCAAACCCTGCGCGAAATGCAGAAGGTACTGACGACGAAAGCGGAGCAATATGCGGATGTCCGAATCCCGGGATACACCCACCTGCAGCGTGCCCAACCCGTGACCGTCGCGCACCATCTCTTAGCATACGTCGAGATGTTGCAGAGAGATGTCCTGCGCTTAACAGATTGTCGCCGTCGCCTGAATATTTGCCCGCTGGGCTCCGGGGCCATCGCCGGTTCCACTCTCAACTTGGACCGCGAGAGCATTGCCGCCGAATTGGGGTTTGACGGTGTGTCGCAGAATTCTATGGACGCCATCGCCGACCGCGATTACGTCGCGGAGACCCTCTTTTGTTTAGCCCTGATCGGCACTCATTTAAGCCGATTGAGCGAGGACCTCGTCCTCTGGAGCAGTGCCGAATTCGGCTTCTGTACATTGTCCGACGCTCATACGACCGGCTCCAGTCTCATGCCCCAAAAGAAGAATCCGGATGTCTGTGAACTGACACGCGGCAAGACGGGGCGGCTCTACGGGAATCTGACCTGCGTGCTGGTGGCCCTCAAGGGGCTTCCTCTCACGTACAATCGCGACCTCCAAGAGGACAAAGAGCCGCTCTTTGATTCCTTCGACACCATCCTGCATGCCCTCGCCGTGAATGCCGAAATGGTTGCCGCCGTGCGCATCAACCGGGAGCGTTGCGCTGCAGCTGTGGCAGACCCCCTGCTGCTTGCCACCGACTTGGCAGATTACCTTGTGCGCCGGGGCATTCCTTTTCGCGAGGCTCACGAGCTCGTAGGGCGTGCTGTCGCGCTGTCTGAAAAGCAAGGTATACTCCTCACGCAGCTCTCCCCGGAGCAGCTCCGCAGCATTTCTCCGGCGTTTGGCAATGACGCCCTTGCGAGGCTTACCCTCGACCGCGCTTTCGCCCTCCGCACCAACGTCGGCTCCCCCAATGCCGAGCGCACCGCTGAACGCCTCGCTTTCTGGAAGGGGGAACTCAATTGCTCGCCACATACGCCCGCCGCAAGTACGAAGTGAGAAAGTTCTGCGCAACAAGGTTGAGCAGATGAGGACATAGAAAGCGGGGCGGGAAAGGTGCGTGTTTTGGGGAAACGCAGTCGTGGAAGTGATGCATCCGTGAAGGATGTTTCTCGGGACAAGGGTGGGATGCCCACTGCACAAAGGGGAAATCTGTACCGGACCGTGGTGTCGCGCAATCATTGTTGTCTAGCTTTTCATACTTCATACTTCTCAATTGTCTTGCCCAAGTCGGGGAAATCAGTATAATCTGCGTGCTATGACGCAGGAAGCAGCATCAGGTATTCGTGTTTCGGGGTCCGGTCAAGAGGACCTTATCGCCGTGCGGCGGGAGAAAGTGGAAAAGATTCGCGCTATGGGTATCAATCCCTATGGCTGCCGCTTCGAGGTTACCACCTCTCCGGCGCAGCTCAAACAAAGATTCGAAGAGGGACGGCATGTCCGTCTACTCGGTCGCATCACGGGCTTGCGCGACATGGGTAAAACTCAATTTTTCACTGTGGCGGATGTGTGTGGGGGTATCCAGTGCATGCTTACCAAAAAAGCTGTCAAGGAGGAGGACTGGACCCTGTGGAAACTCATGGAACGCGGCGATTGGATAGGCGTGGAGGGCGATACTTTTGTGACTCGCACCGGCGAACCCACAGTGCGCGTGGTAAACTTTACGCTTCTCTCTAAGGCATTGCGTCCTATGGCAGACAAATTTCACGGGCTTGCCGACCAAGACATACGCTACCGGAAGCGACACTTGGACCTCATGAGCAACCCGGAGAGTGCTGCCCGCTTTGTTGCCCGCTCCCGCATTATTCATGAGATACGCTGTTTTCTCGCTGAGCGCGGTTTTTTAGAAGTTGAGACACCCATGTTACAGGATGTGGCGGGAGGAGCGGCTGCCAGACCTTTTGAATCGTACTACAACGCCCTCAAAAAACCGGTGACTTTGCGTATTGCTCCTGAGCTTTACCTGAAGCGTTTGCTGGTGGGTGGTTTCCCGAAAGTCTTTGAATTGAATCGCAACTTCCGGAACGAGGGAATCGATGCCCGCCATAACCCGGAGTTCACTGTACTCGAGGTGTATGAAGCTGGCGGTGACTTTGAATCGATGGCCAACATGACGGAAGAGTTGATTACCACAGTGGCGCAAAACGTTTTCGGCAAATTGGTTTTCGAGCAACATGATGCTGAGGGCAATATCCGCCGCACGGTCGACCTGACGCCTCCTTGGCCACGCGCCGATTACGCCGACTTGGTGCGCGGGGTAGCCGGGGCTGACTGGTTTGAGCTTTCCCCGGAGCAGCGACGTTCCCGCGCTCAAAATGAACTGCATGTGCAGATCGGGGACGCACTCGATGACATCGGAGTCACACAGCAGGTTTACGAAAAGTTGGTGGAGGAAAAGCAGGATACGCCGCTATTTGTTTGCCACCCGGCTCGTGAGCTCGTTCCCCTCGCGAAAGCCAATCCTCAGGACAACTCGGTGGTAGATGTCTTTGAACTCGTCATGAATGGACAAGAGCTCTGCCCGGGGTACACCGAACAGAATGACCCCGCGGAGCAGCTTGAGCGGCTCACGCACCAAGCTGGTGCCGAAACTCAAAGAATTGATTACGACTTTGTGGAAACACTGGAATCAGGGATGCCCAGTGCGGGCGGCATCGGCATCGGCATCGACCGCCTTTGCATGATGCTCACCGGCGCATCTTCTATCCGAGATGTCATCCTCTTCCCCCAACTCAAATCTTTATCTTGATCGAAGGGTCGATACTCCGAGAGGGGACTAACTTGCGTATTCCATACTCAGCACCGTGACGTTGTCGGCGTCGCTGTGCTCGAGTTCGCGGCATCCTTCCACGATCTGCGCGGATAAATTATCGCTCTCTGAATCCAACATTTGGCGAGTCGATGCTTTCATCGGAGTGGGCAGAAGGAGCTCGTCCACTCCGTCACTCGCCAGTACAAGCCTATCGCCGGGAATCAACAGGTAGGGAGTGGCAGGACTATCAATGAGTGGGATTTTTTCGCCCGTTACGGCGGAGCGGAGCGAATGTCCCTGAGAGTAGGCATCCTCAAATGACATAGTTCCAGCTCTCACAAACTCTTCATAAATGGAGCGCATGGAGTGGTCGGCATTCAGACGCACGAGACGTCCGCGCCGCCAAAGCAGCAACAGAGAATCCCCCACGCTGACCCACCAGAGCACGCCCGCACTCACGTACGCAGCCAGCAAGGTACAGCCCCCATACATACCGCGTCTCTCAAAATATGCTCCAACGCTCCTGTTAGCGTAATCGAGGGCATTGCAAAGTCTCTGTCTGGTTGTTTTTTCGATGTCTTTTTCGAAAGCTTTAACGAAAGAGTTGGCTGCCAGAGAAGCCGCTTGATACCCGCAATCGTGCCCCCCCATACCGTCGCATACGACTGCCAAAACCCCCTCCGGAAAGTTCCGGACGGCGTACGAATCCTCCATGGCTTCACGCTTGCCTATCCACTGCGCTATCTGTACTCTCACACCCCATCTTCTACCACATCGTATAGCCCTTGACAAGAAGAAAGTTGCTCGCATGAAAAAAATCCTTGCTGGGAATTACTCCTGTCCTGAGACAATTTCCTGAGAATCGCCGCGGCGTCAATTCATAAACAGTTTTTACACGCTCTGTATACCATGGGACTATCAACCCTTTTGTACGTCTCTTCTTTGCTTGGCTTGGTGTCTCGGACTCACTCGTCAATTGTAAAGGATTTGGCTTGCATGGTAGGGCGAAAGAAAGTAGAATTCGGCGCATGGAAACGAAGGAAAAACGAGACTTCATACGCGAGTGGATAGCTGGGGACGTAGCAGCCGGGCGTTGCAAGGCACCCATTACGCGATTCCCGCCGGAGCCGAATGGTTACCTGCACATTGGGCATGCCAAGGCTATTTGTTTAGACTTCGGCATCGCCAAAGAATACGCAGAGCAAGGTGCCGTTTGCCACCTGCGCTTTGATGATACGAATCCCTGCAAGGAGGATGTCGAGTTCGTCAACTCTATCCAAGAGGACATCCGCTGGCTCGGCTTCGACTGGGGTGAGCATCTCTACTGGGCATCGAATATCTTCGACTTTTACTATCAATGCGCGATTGCCCTCATCGAGAAGGGTTTAGCCTACGTGGATGAAGAGGATCGAGAGACGATGCGTCGTCGCAGGGGGACGTTGGTAACTCCCGGAGAACCTTCTCCCTACCGTGACCGCCCAGTAGAGGAAAATCTGGAGAAGTTCGCGGAGATGAAAGCGGGTAAGTTTGCGGAAGGAGCCGCCGTGCTGCGCGCCAAGATTGATCTCGCCGACAGCAACATGAATATGCGCGACCCCGTCATTTACCGCATCTCCTACGACCCCCACCACAACACCGGTACAACGTGGTGCATTTACCCCATGTACGATTTTGCGCACCCGCTCGAGGATGCGTGGGAGGGGGTCACCCACTCGCTCTGCACGCTGGAGTTCGAGAATCACCGCCCACTCTACGATTGGGTGATCAAAAATTGCCCCGTACCCGCCCGTCCCGAGCAGCGGGAGTTCTCTCGCCTCAACATCAGCTACACGGTCATGAGCAAGCGCAAGCTCCGTCAGATGGTCGAGGAGCATTACGTGTCCGGTTGGGATGACCCGCGCATGCCTACGATCTGCGGGATGCGTCGCCGTGGTTACCCCCCGAAAGCTATCGTCGATTTCTGCGAGGGAGTGGGCATCACCAAATTCAACGGCAACACGGATGTTGCTCGCTTGGAAAACGCCGTGCGTGCCGAGCTCAATGCCCATGCTGAGCGGCGTATGGCAGTGCTGCACCCGTTGAAACTTATACTCACGAATATGCCGGAGCAGCTCGATGAGGAGCTGCACGTTCAAATCAACCCCGAAATGCCAGAGCTCGGAATGCGTCCCGTGCGCCTCAGCCGCGAGCTCTGGATCGAGCAGGAAGATTTTATGATTGCACCACCCAAGAAGTACAAACGGCTCAGTCCTGGGGCTTGTGTGCGTCTGCGTGGCGGGTACTGCATCGTATGTACCGGCTACGAAACCGATGCTTCGGGACGCCCCATCTTGGTGCGGGCGGAAGCCCTGCCGGGTACTGTGGGGGCTATGCCGCCGGAAGGTGTACGGTGTCTTGGTGCTATCCACTGGGTGTCCGCGAAATACGGAGTCAAGGCCGAGGTGCGTCTCTATGAGCGTCTTTTCAAAGACGAGTCACCCGACACGAACCCGGAGGGATTCTTGGCATCGCTCAACGAGCATTCTTTGGAGGTGCTTCCCGATGCCGTAGTCGAGCCCGCTTTGGCTGAAGCTCCCCCGGAGTTTCGCTGCCAGTTCGAGCGTCTCGGATATTTTGTGGCGGACCGCTGGGACCATTCTCCCGAGCATCCGGTCTTCAATCGCTCCGTGAGTCTTCGGGATTCATGGGCAAAAATAACCAACCATGCCAAACGCTGAATTTCCTACAAATGGTGCTGCGTTCAATATGAACGATTTCATCAATGCGTGCGATGCAACCTTCGTAGCGGAGGATGTACTCCCCACGCCCCCTGCCGAGCTACCGGCGGAGGAGGTACCTGTTGCCGAGGGGGATGACCCCATCCGTTTTTCCCCGCTCGTTGAGGTACTCGCCGAGTTGCGTATGGGTAGGCTCGTGCTGGTTACGGATGATCCCGCTCGGGAGAACGAAGCAGACCTCGTTTGCGCCGGGCAATTTGCAACTCCGCAGAATATTAACTTCATGGCAACGCATGCCCGGGGGCTCATCTGCGTGCCGATGGCTCCGGAACGCGTGGATGCCCTCAGCTTACCTATGCAGGCTGAGCATAACACAGAACGTCACCACACGGCGTTTACGGTAAGTGTGGATGCCAAAGTGGGCACCACCACGGGGATCAGTGCTTTTGAACGCTCCGCAACGACGATGAAGCTGGCGGACCCCCGTTCCA
>CAYWNS010000073.1:7356-9421 GCA_964459715.1 uncultured Akkermansia sp. | reverse complement strand
GGGCATTGACATTTTCTTGGATGCCTTGTCTCTCGGCATCAGCAAAAAACTCATAAACCTCTCAACTCTGTCAGAAATCTCCCGCTTTTTTCACGCTGACAATCACATGTCCCCCTACATACAAACCGCATTGTCATGACCATCAAACGACAATTAAACGAGATAGCAAAGATCAGGAAGGTTCCGTATAATCAGGTCCTCACTCACTACATAATGGAGCGATTTCTTTACCGCATGTCACGCTCAAACTACGCAGATAAACTCATTCTGAAAGGGGGAATGCTGCTCATGGGAATGGGCATTGTTCCCGCTAGGACCACCATGGATGTAGACCTCCTTGGACGTCTTTCGAATTCGCCGCAGGACATGCAACAGGTGGTTAATAATATCCTCCACACCGGGACAGGCAGCTCGGATGGAATAGAATTTTCCGATTCCATACGTGTCACACAAATCATGAAGGAAGCCCTATATTGTGGAGTAAATGCGGAGGTAGAAGCGCGCGTCGGAGGGGATACACGCACGCTCTCCATCGACATAGGATTTAGTGATGTTGTTTATCCTATGCCGAATATCATGGATTATCCCGTGATACTTCCTTCGTCCCCATGCGCCCGTATCCTATGCTACCCCAAAGAAGCGATAGTGGCGGAGAAACTGGAATCCATCGCTCATCTGAGCACTTTCAATACACGAATGAAAGATTTTTATGATCTATGGTTTCTATCTCAATCCTATAAGTTTGATTTTCTAGTTCTAAAGCAATCTCTGCAAGCAACTTTCCGGCATCGGCAAACTTCTCTTTCTGCGTGTCGCATCCTTGCGGATGACTCCTTCATATTGTCCCTACAGCCGAGCTGGGCGTCATATATCGCCAAACTCAAATCTTCAACATTTAACAGGAGGCCACCTGTCACTCTGCCCCCAAAGGATCTTTCATTAGTAATCCACGAGATCATGCGTTGGATACAGCCTGTACTCAATGTGGACGCATCCGGACAATGGAGTGCAAACTCAGGATGGAAATTGAGATAATCACGGAAGCACATCTGCGAAAAAAATTAAACGACCGGTGTTTTGAGAGGTTATGTCGCAAAAAAACCATTGCCCCATCACTCACGTCATCCCCCGCCACATCCGCATCTCCCCGGCTTTGCCCCCGCATCCCGCGCAACGGGATTGCGACGAACTTCCATACCTCGTACTTGGCTTTCCTCCCTACCCTCTACGGTCGTTCTTCTTCCCCCCTTCCCCGCCCGGCACCTCGTTCTTCCCTCATTTTCCTTCCTTCCAAAATAAGTCTCGACATCCGAGCAAGAATGAGCTACAATCATTCCCGCATGATGCAGCAAAAGGACAACACCCCCCCGGATCCTCTCCAGCTCTACGATGCCGACGGCAACCCGGCGGGGAGGCTGACACCGGAACAATACCAAGCCATCATGGAGCAATGGGACGAAGAGTACGGCTGCCTGAAGTACACGGCGAACTTATACCGCGCTGCGAAGGCGCACGCGCAGAAGACATCATCTTTACCGCAGAACTCAACACCGCCGAGCTCAACGCCGTCCTCTCCGGCTCTAAACCCGCTTTCTTAGAACCCATCCCCGGCTACGTCCGTGCCCTAGCACACGACCTCCCGCCCGGCTGTGCTTATGCGCAGGCTCCGAACGGTGCTGATTGCATCTACAACGCCGCCGCCATTGCGGAGGAATTTGGCTTCCTACCCGGCACAGATGTTCACGCCTTTGTCGTGCAAAAACTGCAAAATGAAAAATTCGGGCGAATCCTCGGCTACGGCATGGAAACAATCACGGAAAAACCAAACTTCGGTGTCACCGTCCTGCGCAACGGTATTCCTTTCTCCGCTTTTCATACCGTACCGACCGAGTCACAGGCACGCCGCTATGCCGAAGCGCGCACCTGCGACTTCCGCCGCGAATACCCGCAGGATCACTGGCGATATGTCCTCACCTACCGTCCCTGACCCACCTCCTCCGCTTTGCTCTACTACGCATTGCCATCCCTTCCCTCACCCGCGCAACTCCGTTGCGCCGAATTTCCA
>CAYWNS010000073.1:0-7256 GCA_964459715.1 uncultured Akkermansia sp. | reverse complement strand
TACTTCATACTTCATACTTCATACTTCATACTTCATACTTCATACTTCATACTTCATACTTCGTACCTCGTACCTCGTACTTAGCGGCTTCCCTGCCCCCTACGGTGATTCTTTTCCCCTCATTCCCGTCCGACACCTCGTTCTTCCCCCTCCTTCCTCTTCCAAAATAAGTCTCGATGCCCAAGCAAGAACGAGTCACAATTACTCCCGCATGACGCAGGAAAAGGACAACACCCCCCCGGACCCTCTCCAACTCTACGATGCCGATGGAAATCCGGCGGGGCGACTGACACCTGAGCAATATCAAGCGGAAATAGAGGAATGGGACGAAGAGTACGGCTGCCTGAAGTGCACGGCAAACTTATACCGCGCTGCGAAGGCGCAACGGAGTTGCGCAGAGGGAGGAGGAAGAAGCAAAGCCAAAACGGCGTGTAGGAACTAGATCCATGCACCCGTAATGTTGGTACACACGTGGCAGGCGGATACATGAAGAGATACTCGCGTGACACCACTGTTCATCCCAAATGACACGTTCGGTTACAGCCGTGGTGATTCAACACTTCTCATCACACACGTTTTTCCTGCACGCATCCATTGCCTACCACGCCCGCCACTCTCCGACTCTGTCACATCGTACTTCGTACCTCGTACTTCTTGTTGGGCGTCTGCAACCCGCATGGGGATCAGCATCGTAGCGTTTTTCGAGAATTTTACTGGGACAGGTCTGGGTCAAAAAAGGTTCGTATACATACTGTCCCTACAGCCGAACTGGGCGTCATATATCGCCAAACTCAAATCTTCAACATTTGTCACTCCCCGCCACTCCTGCATCTCTCACTTCACCGCCCTCCCCCCGACTTTGCCTCCTCCCGTCACGCCCGCGCAACTCCGCTGCGCCTAACTCCTCAAAGGGCTGTGGCGGCAATGTGCGGGCGGCGCGTGATGAGTACATGGCGAGGGATTACGTGCCGTTGTTTGATGCCGAGCCCTGCGCCATCCACCGGAAACGAAACCGCCGCCGGATCTAACCGGGCAGGCATTTCAGCGACCACTTACGGCGGGAATTTTGAAGAGGCGGGTGCTGCTGTACCGTCAGCGGTAGGGAAGCCACGTTCCCTGTGTTTAAGTGGGTGCAGAACAGGTTCGCCTGAGGTATCCTACAAAGGACGGAACATGGAACCTACTTCCTCAACGCACCCTTGATCTGTTTTAACGGTCCGGGCCTTTTGTACCGCGCGTCACGAGTACAGCAGCGAGAGCTGTTTTACTACACCCCCACGAAATTAGCAAGGAAAAAGAACGTCAGTTCCCCCATTTTCACAGCTGTCCCAAGAAAAATACGAGCTTCGTGGTGGGCGATGGCTTTGCGGCGGGAAGACACGGGGGTGATCAAGTACGAGGTACGAAGTACGAAGTACGAAGTGAAGGAGTTAGGCGCAACGGGGTTGCGCAGGGGATTCGGAAGGGGGCAAAGCCGAAACGACGTGTGGGGAGTAAATCAATACACCCGTGATGTTGATGACTTTGCGGCAGGAAGACACGGGGGTGATCAAGTACGAGGTACGAAGTACGAAGTGAAGGAGTTAGGCGCAACGGAGTTGCGCGGGCATGGCGGGAGGATGCAAAGCCAAAACGACGTGTGGGGACCAGATACATGCCCCCGTGAGGTTGGTACACACGTGGCAGGCGGATACATGAAGAGATACTCGCGTGGCACCACTGTTCATCACAAATGACACGTTCGGTTACAGCCGTGGTGATTCAACACTTCTCATCACACACGTTTTTCCTGCACGCATCCATTGCCTACCACGCCCGCCACTCTCCGGCTCTGCCACATCGTACTTCGTACTTCGTACCTCGTACTTCTTGTTGGGCATCTGTAAACCGCACGAGGATGAGCATTGCGGCGTTTCCCGATAATTTTCTTGGGACAGGTGTGCCCCATTTTCTTACCGGTCAAATGATGAATGTTCCACGTGGAACAGTTTGTCCATGCGACAGATATGTGGGGAAAAAGGAAAATTCTCAGGACGGGTGTGAGGCGTGGGGTGCCTCGCTCCACACAATCGAGTAGGCGGGGTTGGGGTCGCGGACGATGTAGGGTTGATTGCGAGCGAGGCTAAGGAGTGTGGGGAGCATGGATCCAGTGGCTTCGCGGATGAGTTGTGCGCGTACCTCAGGGGAAAGCGCGGGGCATGCGTCGTACAGCCCTAGGCAGAGGGCACCTTCGGGGGTACGCATGAGGCGAAGCGGCCACAGGCGGCACTCTGTTGGGCGCATTTCACGCGGCAGGGCGCACCCCGAATGGGGGTCGAGTACCGGGCAAAGGGCGGCGAAGTCGGCGGGGGCATCTTCGGGGAAGTTTAGAGCGAAGGAGGTAGTGCCATCGGCACGATGAGTCACGGGTACGCCGTGGCTTCTCAGGTGCGCTACCAGCTCCGGGGAAAGGGAAGGTGTCTCCCACGCGGAGCAGCGGCGAAAGTTGCAGCAGAGCCGACAGGAAGCGCAGAGGGCGGGCGGAATAAGGTGAGATACCATGGACGGAATCAGCAGGTAGCCGTAAATTTTTCGAAAATGAGAGACGGGTGATAAGAGAGTTTAGCCTGACGGAGACCCGGGGAGTTGAGGTCCTCCTCGCGATTGATGAGGGTGCAAGTAGCGGGGAGAGAGCGGGCGAATTCGCGATTGACAAGGGAATATGCCCTCCGGAAGTCGGGGATACACTTTTCGTAGTGCACATCCGCAACGGTGGAAGAAATCATGGAGCCGACCGCCATGGCGACGGGGGCATCGTTCACGTAGAGCACGAGACCGGTAAGTCGCAGGGGCTCCTGCATGCTCAAGGCGCGTTCGATGGCGCGAGCCTCGTATCGCATGGCGGCGGTAACCTCCGCTTCACCATCCAGCCACGCGCGAGCAATACGCAGGACATCCCCCGTATTTTGGTTACTCAGGGGACGGGTAAACCAATTGGGGCATGCGCGGATAAATTGGGCGATGTGGTTACGTTTCCCGTGGTACGGGGTGCCGGGAAGTTCCGCCAGAGCTTCTCGCCGGTAGATGTAATCGGCATCCCCACGGTCTGTGGAAAAGGAAAATGTGTCCGGAAAGAGCCCACGCAGTACGTCGCACTGCTCCGCCGAGAGCAAACAAAAACGGAAGGGGCGATTGCGGGTAGCGGCATCCTCCCGGACGCGATGGAGGGCTTGCGCGACATCCCCCTCACCGATGGGAAACGCGTAGCCGAGCAGACGGGAATTTCCCTCGAAATGCCGGAAGAAAAAGCCATCGGCGAACGCGACCGTGGTGTGATACTTGTCGCTGAGTAAAATGATGTTGGGCACCGCGAGGTCACTGGTACACGCGTGGACAACTGCCTCACGCAAACGCGGCACGTCCGCTGTACAAGGCGGCGCAAACGGCAGAGGAGTACCGTTCATAACATGCGGGAAGACCTTTTCGGAAGGGGGAGCTCAGTACTTGTAGTCGGCATAGAACTGGAAAGTACCGCTGCGGTCGATAGCATTCGCCGTCTTGAAGGGGATGGCATAGTCCACAGCCAAGGGACCGATGGGGAGATTTAAGCGCAACCCGATCCCGTAGTCGGCGCAGAAGTCTTTCGGTTTGAAGTCGAAGGAATCTTCATGCACGAAACCGACATCCACGAAGAAAGCCAAGCGGGCCATATCCGCCAACGGGATGGAAACCTCAGCCTGTACGAAAGCAGACGAGTTACCGCCCATCGTTTCATCGCCGGCCCACAGTTCGTTCACCATACCGACATCGCGGAAGCGGAAGCCACGCAGGTTGGCAGGACCACCCAAGTAGCAGCGTTCGAAAATGGGTACAACCTCTTCGCGGTCCACAGTATCAATGGTATCCATGCCGAAGTTCAGGCTGAAGATGGAGTCCCAGATCGAGTTGTAGTAGACGGAAGCCGCCGCACCCATGCTGTAGGTTTCGACCGTACTGCCGGGTCCGCTGTAGGAGGCATGCACTTCAACATTGCCGCCCTCGCGCGGGGTTATCATGCTGTCTCGTGTGTCGTACTCATAGCTGAGCATGAGATTGCTGCGACTGTAATCCCGGCAACTGAGCAGAAAGTAAAGAGGAGCGTACCCCTGCGGCTCCAGCTCGTATTTCTCGATGCGGTAGGTCAAACGCACCGACTGCTTGTCATCCAGAGCGCGGCGCAAAGAAATATCGTACCCGTAGTTGATCTGCGAATAGTAGTCGCTCATGTAGGAAGAGTTGGAGAAATATACCTCGTTGGTCAACTCGAGCTTACGGTCTAAGAACCAAGGCTCCGTGAGGGAGAGTCCGGCACTCTGGTAATCAAAGCCAAGTTTTCCCTGCACGCTCAGGTGCTGACCGCCACCAACGAGGGAACCGCGACCGAACAGCCCCCGTATGTCGAAGTTTGACTGTGTGGCGTTGGCGTAGAGGTATACATTTTCGACGGAGGAGAAAGCGACACCGAAGTTCAGGGTACCTGTCATGCGCTCACGTACGTTGATGTTGATGTCGCGGTACCCGGGCACATCGGAGGCGGCGGGAGAAACCTCCACTCCTCTCTCCTCGAAATACCCGAGATTTTCAATGCGTCGGCGCGCCACATCCAAGTCTACCGAATTAAAGTTCTGCCCGGATTTCAGGGGCAACTCACGCAAGATGACGTAAGGCTTAGTCTTGGTGTTGCCGCGCACATTGATACGCCCCACTCGGTAGCTCCGCCCCTCCGCGATTTCATAGCAAATATCCACCACGTGCGTGCCGTCCTTTTCGACACCGACCTCACTGATGTCCGGTCGCACATCGGCATCGGCATAGCCCTTAGCTCCGTAGTAATTACGAATCATCGTCGTATCATCGGACACCTTTTGCAGGGAGTAGATGTCGCCATCGAGCATACTCATCCCCGGATGCAACTCGGTGGCGGTATAGACCGTATTGCCCTTGAAAGTGACGTGGCGCACGCGGTAGCGTGGACCTTCGTAAATGTGGACGCGCATATCGACATTCAGCGGACCGTTTTTGGAACTGTCGTGTGTGTAGTCGACCTTGGTGATAGCGGCGCGCAGGTAGCCGTAGTTGCGGTAATGACGGATGATTTCCTGCATATCCTCATCGAGCTTTTCGCGGTCAATTTTGCCCGAGTCGTCAATCCAATGGAAAATGTTGCGCTGCTTGGTCTTCATGATTTGGCGCAACTGAAGGGCGTCAAACTGCTTGTTGCCCGCAAAGCGTATGTGTTGTAGGCGGACTTCGTGCCCTTCTTGGATGTCGAATATGACGTCCTTATAACCTTCCCGGGCAGTACCGGTGTGCCGCCAATTCACCTTGACATCCGGGTAACCGTCTTCCATGTACATTCGGATAATTTCCGCGCGCGCCATCGACAAATCGTGGTCGTTGATGACCTTCCCGGAGGAGAGTTTGGTAGCCTCCCGCAGTTTGGATGCCTTGAAATGCCTGTTGCCCGTAAACCCAACGCCGCCCATGACCCCCGCCGGTTGCACCTCAAAAATCACCCGCACCCCGTTCCCGGCAGGCTCCACCGTCACTCGCGCGTCATTCCCTATTAACCCTTTCTGTATCAAACGTTCCAAGTCATCATTCACCCGCGAAGACATGTACTTTGAGCCGGGGTCCGTCTGGATGACGTCCAAGAGTCGCTGGTTGGGCACAGTAGGTTTGCCGGATACGTAGCGGATGCTCACGTCGGTCACGGTTTTTCCCTCGTAAGCCGCGGCGTCACCGAAAAGCCCCAATCCCGTTGAAGCACCCAGCTCGCGTGTAATAGACTCTTGGTCGATAAGCTTTGTTTCGGCAGCGGTATTGATGAGACGTGAGGCGGGGGTTGCGTTTTGCTGCTGCGCCGCTTGGTCGGGCTTCTGCTCGGCAGATTCCGCCTGCTCCGGAGCACTTTTCTGCTCCTCCGGCGGTGCTGTCGTTACCGTCTCCGTGGATGGTGTGCTGCTGTCCTTGAGCATCGCGTCCAAAAACGGATCATTTGTCGCCTCTTGAGCGCAAACTGTCAGAGCAACAGCTATCAGCAGCGGCACCACCAGAAGTTCTGCAGGCGTAGGCAGTATGCTTGCTTTCATACCCCATCATCATGCCCCAATTGCCCCACCGAGTCAAGACATTATACCGTCATGAAGGAAGCGAATGGAAAGTACGAAGCACAGCCGTCCTAGGAAAAATATGAGCTTCGCGGTGGGCGGTGACCTTGAGGCAGGAAGACAGGGGGGGCGATCAAGTACGAAGTACGAAGTGAAGGAGTGAGGCGCAACGGAGTTGCGCGGGCATGGCGAGAGAAGGCAAAGCAGAAACGACGAGTGGGGAATAAATCAGAGCACCCGTGAGGTTGAAGCCCCCTGAGTACGCAGAGCGTCTGCAACCCGCGGGGGGATCAGCATCGCGGCGTTTTTTTGAGAGTTTTATTGGGACGGGTGTGATCACGCGGCGAAATATCAAATTTTGGTCTTGCAGAGGGGGTAATGCTGTGGTAGAAGTGGGGAGCTTTGGAGGCATGCGCGTCACATTTCTAGCGTGGTTATTGGTGCTCGTATGCACGGCTTTTGCTGTGACGATTGGGTATTCGCATTTCCAATTTTCCAAGGATGCCGAGAAGAGAGCCGAGCAGGTGATGTCGGCGCGGCTGAATGACCTGATGGAGCTGCTCAATGCGGCGGACAAGTATGTGACAACCATCGAAAGCATCACCGACATTTCCGCTTTGGAGCGGACGCGGGCAGTATCGGAAATTATGCGCCTCAATCCGGGGGTACTTCAGGATGGGGAAGCCTTGGCGGGTCTGTTCAATGACATGAGCATCAAGGAGATGCAAGTCACTGACGCGGAGGGGAACATCACATTCGGGTTGCCGACGCCGAAGCGAGCCCTCAGCCAGATAGGCGATGACGCGGTACTCCGGGAATGCTTGAACACACCCGGGAAAGAGCTCTGTCTGCGTTCCGACTTCGGCGCGGCATCCTCGGGCATGCAGTACATAGTCATACACCGACAGGATGCGCCCGGGCTGCTCATCTTGGGCTTCCGAGGACCGCGTGAGGTGCGAATGAAAGCCGAGCTCTCGTTCAGTAAATTATCGCAGCGGTACACCATGGGGCGCAGCGGGAGGATTGTCGCGTTCAAGGACGGGGCGTTGCTGGGTAAAGATGTGCCCCCGTTCCCCACGGCGGACCTCCTATCCCGCCCTTTGGACGTGCCCGGCAAGGTCACTTTGG
>CAYWNS010000072.1:0-9478 GCA_964459715.1 uncultured Akkermansia sp. | reverse complement strand
TCCCCTACCCCCATTTCGTCAAGCTCTTTTTCCCAACTTTTTTTACCTTTTTTTGCCTTAAATAGATAAAATACTTAATACGAAATAATAAGATTAGTGGTAAGTGATGACTCTGATGCCCCCAGAAAACGCGAGGAAGCTCAATTACATAGCGCATGAGCTTGCTTCATACTTGCCTTCCTCTCTCCGCTTCGTACTTCATGTGCCTCTCGGGGCACGCTGCGGTCCCGCGAGGATCACTTGAGTACGCGACCGATCTCACGGTTAGCGGCGGCAAAAATGGGGACAGCCGAGAGAAGGACACAGCCGAGTAAGCTGAAAGAGATGAGGCGGATTTCAGGCATGATATCCTGCAACGACAGAGAATGCACTTCCAGCTTGAGGATTTCCGTGACGATGAAATGCTGGAAATACATGAACGTGACCACAGCACCGGTGAAAGAAGCGAAAACGATGAAAAGATTTTCCGCGATAAAGGCACCAACGAGCATGAGCGGATGAATCCCAAAACTTTTCATGAGCGTGTAGATGTACTCATTCTGTCGGTATTCCATGCCTGCCAGTGCCGTAAGCAAAATACCCACAATAACACAAATGCCCAAACACAAAGCAATACGGCACTGCGTTTGTTTGCTGAGTATATCATCCATTCTGCTGAGGAGCGAGGCAGCGGAAACAATCGAGCCAAGGGCGTTTTCGTAACGCTCCAACAACTGGAGGTATCTCTCTGCTCGAGTGATTGACTCCGATGTCTGGATGTCACGCACACGTAGCACGATGTTGTGGAGAGTACCTCCGTTCCGATCCGGGAGTACCCGTTTTACCATGTCGGGGGGCACCAGCAGAGCGGCGTTTGACACAATGCGCGACAGGGTATGCCCGGGCGCGAGGTCCTTGACCACGACGGGAATACACTGTTTCTGCATGTACACATCCCCGGGACCGGGAGGTAGCACGCGACTATCCGCGAGTTGCAGCAGTGTCGGTCTGCCCGCCGCTAGAAGCGGCATCATCTGGCTAGTACGCTGGAAGGGGTACGTATACACGTGCACACTTCTGCCGCCGGGCAGAGAAACGGAGCCAACGAGCTTCAGGACGTAGGACTCGGCGTCCAAAACCTCGTCAATCTCCTTCTGTGTGGGAACATACAAAGGTCGCCCGTCAGATGACGACATGGTGCCCACCACAATATCCGCACCTCGATTGACGAGCTCCTTGCGCACGACACTCAGGGTAATCACAAAGCTACCCAAGGCAGCCAAGGCACTGAGAGTCAAGAAATAAACAACCAAAACGCGAGCAATTGGACTGGAGATGCGCGAGAACCAGCGGTGTACCGTATCCTTAGCGAGATACAGAATGGTCAAAATCAATGAGATCATCGGCTAGGTCCAGCAAGCGAGCATCATGCGTACAAATGATGCAAATACGATTTCCTGCATCCTTGAGCACGAGATTCTTGATGATAGATGTGTTGACATCATCCAGGCCGGAAGTCGGCTCGTCCAGCAGGACAATGGGAGAGTTTTTCATAAAGGTACGGGCCAGAGCCGCGCGTTGAGCTTGCCCGCCGGAGAGCATGTCGGCGCGACGGTGCCGCAACTCCTGCAAGCCGAGGTCGGAGAGTAGCTTTTCGCAGAGGGGTTTCCAAAGCCTGCCCGGAAGCACAGCCATCTCCGCAGCCAACCTCAGGTTTCGCTCTACACTCACAAGCGGCAAAAGATTAATCCCTTGGAACATATATGCAACCTCACGTCGATGGTAGCGTCGACTTGTGACTTTCAGCCTGCTTGGTGTCATGATCTTGCCACTGTCTACTCTCAGGTACCCCGCCAGCAACTTGAGGAGTGTCGTCTTTCCGCTCCCGGAATAACCTTTAAGCACCGTAATACCGGGAACGAATGTGTGCGAAAACTGGGTCAGCACCTTCTCTCGGCGCGTGTACCCGAAAGTTACGTTTTCGCACACCAGATTCATGGCGTTTTGTCCGATGTGTCAGTTTCAGGACGTAACAAGATATCACGCTCCGCAATGAGCAAGATGACATGATTCGGGTAAAGCCGCGCGACCAGATGCTGCCAGTCTTCGCAATCTGCCGCAGCCGGGTGGCGGAGCAACTCAGCCTTGGACACACGCATACTGCCGCTATCAGTGCTGTAGTTGAGCGTGGCTTCCATTTTACTGCCCAAAACTTTGTATGCGGTAGGGTGGTCTTGCTCCGGAATTTTGAAGAAAAAGACGAGCATATCGCCGTTACTCCCGCTGCGTTCGACGCGTCGAAAAGCGAAGGAACCCCGCAGTTGACGAGCACCCGGCAACTCCACCGTCGCGCTGAAGTTTTCCGGCGGCAACAAGCTCAGGTTGGTATCCGTCATGCTCACAGTAATGTAGAAAGCCGAATCATCGCACACCGTGGCAAACGGGTACGATGGATTTTGCACATACTCGAAGGGCTGGGTGGGGTCCTCCGGCATGGTAAAGTGGTACTGAATGCGCCCCGCAAAGGGCATGCGGAGCGTGAGCTCCTCGTGCTTATCATCGAACTCCTTGCGTTTGCGTCGCTCCACTGTGCTCAGCTCCCGTTGATTCAAAGAGATCCGCTCATCGATGTCGCGTAGTGCCTCCTCAGATGCGGCGGCGTCTCCCCCTTCAGGCTTGTAATCCTTCGCGTATGAGCGTTCGCCCGGGCTGAGAGACAGATAAAAACGCAACTTTTCACGCTGTAGTTGCAATTTACGTATCTCGTCCTTTTTTGTGAGTCGTTCACGCAGGACCTGGAGCTCCATATCCTCCCGCTCCTCCTCCGTTTTCTCCTTGTTGAGCACTGCCACCACGGTACCTCTTTCCACACGTTGTCCGGTATTGGGCATTAAATCACTCACGATTCCCTTTGTCGGAAAAGAAAGCGTCGTTGCCTGCTCCGGAACAATCTTAGCATCAAACTTCCCTACAACCACTTCCTCTGCGGGAAGCAAGGTTGACGTCAACACGAGGAACCCGAGTGCTTGCAGCGGTACCTTCATCATTTACATGGGGAAACCCAGACCACCGGTCACCTTGCGCAGCTCCGCCTCGGCTTTCTCCTTAGCATTTTTTAACGCCTCCTGCACTGTCTTGAGTACCATGGTTTCCAAAAAATCCACATCCTGCGGATCGACAATAGCGGGGTCAATGTGCAATTCCACAAGCTGACCGGCACCGTTAACCACCGCTCTTACCTTACCACCGGCAGCCTCCGCTGTGAACGTCATTTCAGCGATACGCGTCTGCGCCTGAGCCATGCCTGCCTGCATGACCTGTGCCTGCTTCATGAGTTTTTGAAGATTCATTGTTGGGTTATAATTTTAGCTTCAAATTCTTGGAGTGCGTGCTCTATGAGGGGGTCTTTGTAGAACTCATCTTCCGGGAGAGCGTGCCTCATTGCCCCGGGAACTTGGGCGGCAGGAACCGGCTTCGCAGTCGCTTTGCTCGCCACGTTCTTCTCTGTCCGGACGGGCTCGGCGGGCGGGTGTGTGTCTACGGTTGCCACGCCAGATTCCGGCACCTGCTCATCCATGACCACGTGAACGCGCTCCAACGTATACCCACAGTATTGCTGAAGGAGCTCGCGCAACAACCTCACCACGTCCTCGTTCAGCAAAGCATCCCTACCGGCAATATCTTTGGGGTGAATAGCCACAGTCACCAGCCCCGCTCCCTCCCCCACAAGCAAGGTATTGCCTATGATCCCGGCTTGCAGCGGTGCTCGCTCACGTGCCCTCGCCACCACTTTCTCCCATACCTCGCCGGTAAGCGCGGTAACTTCAGGCGCGGTCGGCTCTCCCGCAAAGCACGGCGGTCCGTCATCGATAGGCTTCAACGCATCGTCATCAGCCGTAGAATAGGTCGTCTGCGCAGTCGGCACCGCATCTTCCGCCGGTGCGCATTGCTGTGGTGTATCTGCGGTCGCTGCGGGGGTATCGGGTGCCTGTCGCACGTCCGCCGGGGAAATCGTGTGCTCCGGGGGAGAGACCGGCTCCGGTCCCACCGGCAGCGGTATGTCTGGCAGTATCTCTGTGGCAATGGGGGTGTCCGGCACGGGAGCCCCGTTGAGTGCCTTTACGATGTCGCTGATATTGACCTGTGCCAGCGAATGAACAGCCTGTATGATCCCGAGCTCGAGATGTAGCCGTCTATTGGTGCTCCGGCGCATCTGCTCCTCCGCACCGGAAAGAGCCTCCATCATATTCACTACTTTATCGAGTGGGATGCGCGTGATGTGTTGCATCAGCGGCTCTCGCCATGCCGACGGAATGGTTGCGCAACTTTCCTGTGGTGCCACCTTCGCTATCATCAACTCCCGTACCGCCCCCATCATTTCCTCCAAAAATTGCATCATATCCCGCCCTGCATCCGAAAGCTCGTGCACTAAATGTAACAAACTGGGAAGTTGTCTGTCGAGCATATACGCAACCGCCCGAGCCACAATGTCGCGTCCGGTGATACCAAAAATATCATTGACTTGGTGCTCTGTAATGTTGTTCCCGCAAAATGCCACGAGCTGGTCGAGCATCGATTGAGCATCCCTCATTCCTCCGTCCGCCACCGCAGCGATCGTGTAGGCAGCATCCTCGCTCAGTGTCACCCCTTCCAAACCCGCAATATGGATCAAGTGCTTCGCGATAATTTCCGCCGGTATGGGACGCAAATCGAAGCGTTGGCACCTCGAAAGTATTGTAGGCAGAATCTTATGGGGTTCAGTAGTCGCAAAAATGAACATCACATGCTCCGGCGGCTCCTCCAACGTCTTAAGTAACGCGTTGAAGGATTCTTTCGTCAGCATGTGCACTTCGTCTATGTAAATGACGCGATATTGCCCACGCGTGGGTGTGATTCGAACATTTTCCCGCAAATCCCGAATGTTGTCGATGCCCCGGTTCGATGCTCCGTCAATTTCTGATACGTCCAAACTCCGTCCCTCGGCAATTTCCCGACATATATCCTCATCCGGATCGAAATCTACCTTCGGTCCCCCACTGCAATTAAGTGCTTTAGCAAAAATCCGCGCTGTAGAAGTCTTACCCGTCCCGCGCGGTCCGACAAATAAGTAGGCGTGTGCCAGCCTCCTCTGCTCAATCGCGTTACAGAGCGTGCGTACCACATGCTCCTGCCCCAGCACGTCCTTGAACGTACGAGGGCGGTACTTCCTAGCAAAGACCTGATAACTCACACCCTGAATCTACACCCTATCAGCATTTTTTGCAAGCCTATTTTCCGCATCTCCTCCTGTCCCAAAAACTGTCTCAGGCAAATTAGATGCCCAGAGTAGAGTGATGAGTTAGGGGCAATGGGGTTGCGCGAGTGAGATGGGGGGCAAATTTAAGGGGTTCTTGGGGCAGGTAAGACGGCAACCCGGAGGTTCCTGCGACTGCGGCGCGCGCAAATCGTATGGGCGGGTACGGGGCGTGTCATGCCCCATACCTATGCCGATGGTTGCCTGTGAAAATTGGGGAGCATCTCCTCGGGGCGGGCTTTTCGCCGAATGCAGATCAAGTCACATAAAAAGTAATACTCGATGATGTCATCCTTGAGCTTTCGCTTATAAAACAAACGCAAAACTCTGTATAGCCAGCCGGTGAGAAAAATTCCGCATCGCGCGCTCCACGAATGCCCTGCCATGATCCGGCGGAAGTTTGTCCATTTCTTCCTCCCGTAATCCTGCCCGCCGTAGCACAGGAGATTGCGATGATAAGCTTCAGCAAAAGCATCGATAATTACCGGTTCAAAAGCGGTGCGCCTTTCACCTCGTAGTCGTCCCCAATTCCACATGTAGTTGGTCCACTTCAAGTGCAGGCGCAATAGGTAAGAGCTCTTCTCCGCCTCCGGGTTTCGGGCAACGAAGCGTTCTATCTCATTCCACTCATCCACCACGTAGAATACCTTATCCCTAGACCTAACGCTCGAGCTCCCGCTATCCATGCGATAGTGGTAAAAGGCACGGGAACTGAGCCACACCTTTTCAGCACACATCAATACCTTGAAATTGAAAGAAATATCTTGATATGAAGCACCGGGGGTCTCCAAAAAGTCTATCCCGTTTTCCGTTAAGAAGCGGCGTCCATAAATACCGTTCCAAATGGCGGGCTGCCGATAAAAGATGGCACTACGATCCGCCGGACAGATCACACGCTCAGCATCCGCAGAGGGTATGTAGTCCTGTGCTTTCGATGTCCCATCCGTGTGATACTCATAAAAACTACTCTTCACTACCGGAACATCGTGCTCACACGCCAACGCATGCAGACAGGCGAACATGTCCGGCTCCACCCAATCATCGCCCTCCACGATCCCTATATACTCTCCCCGCGCCTCTCGCATCCCAAGATTCATGGTAGCACCATAACCGGAGTTCGACTTGCGAACAACACGGAAGCGCGCATCCCGCGCCACATACTCATCACAGATGGTGGGACAGGCATCCGTGCTGCCATCATCGAGTAAAAGCACCTCGAGCTCGCTCAGTGTCTGCGCATACAAACTCTCCAAGCATTGCCGCAGATAGGCCTCCACATTAAAGATGGGTACCAAGACGGTAACTCGAGGATCAGAGTCCATACCAAGAAGAATAGGAATTTTCTGAAGGCTAGAACATGAGGCATCTCGCATACAGCACTCTCTGTGCTTTCGCGCCCCGCATTGTAGCACCGCGCATCAGAAATGTAAAGCACCGATCATGCGTGGTTTCTCACACATGCCCCCAAAAATTCCCTGATAATCGCCGCAATGCCAGTTCCTATGCGGTTTTTACACGCTCTGCATGCTAATAAAGGGCATTAACTTCACGCCTTCACGTATTTGGTCTCCTCGCGTGTTTTCCGCTTTGCCTCCTTTCAACTCTCCTACCCAATCGTGTTGCGCCTAACTCCTTCACATCGTGCCTCGTACTTAACCACCTCCTCGTCTCCCAGCGGCAAAGTCGTCGTCCACTACTGAGCTTTTAACGCATTTGGGACGGGTGTGATGCGCGAACATAAAGTACCGGTTTTCCTTGCAATTTTGGTCTGCGAGGTGTACCATGCGGGCATGACAGACTTAGAGGAGTTGAAAGCATTCCTGAGTATTCCAAGTGTATCCGCTTTGCCCGAGTATGCGGCAGATGTGGAGCGTTGCGCGGATTACTTAGTGCAGAAGCTGAGTTCATTGGGCTTCACCGCCAAGAAACATCAGACGAAGGTACATCCCATTGTGGTGGCACACGGACCGCACCTGGAAGGGAAACCTACTGTGCTTATCTACGGACACTATGATGTAATGCCGACAGACCCCATCGGGGAGTGGCAGAGCCCACCGTTTGAGCCGACAGTGCGCGATGGCAGGGTCTACGCACGGGGGGCATCGGATGACAAAGGGGAGATCATGGCGCACATCCTCGGGGCACAGAAACTCATCGCCGAGCGAGGGGCACTTCCCCTGAATGTGATCTATCTCTTTGAGGGAGAAGAAGAACGCGGTAGCTACAGTCTGCAGGAATTCATCGAACGACCGGAAGCCCGGGAAGAGCTGGCATGTGACATCATCGTGGTGAGCGATACGGGGATGGCGGCACCGGATGTACCCTCATTTTCGTACGGGCTCAAGGGACTCTGCTGTTTTGAATTGGAGATATTCGGACCCAAGATGGACCTTCATTCCGGGATTTTTGGTGGAGCGGTGGCGAATCCTATCACGGTGCTCTGCGAAATGCTGGCGAGCACGCACGATGCCGAAGGGCATGTCACCGTGGAAGGTTTCTACGATGGTGTGGCACCCATAGCCGATTGGGAGAAGGAGAGTTGGCGACGCGTGCCGGGCATGAGCGATGCCGAGCTGGCGCAGCTCACCGGCGTGCCGGAGCTCCGCACGGAAAAGGGGTACACCGGGATCGAGTGCGTGTACGCTCGCCCCACCTTTGAGCCCAATGGCATCACCGGCGGCTACGTGGGCGATGGTTCCAAGACCGTCATTCCAACCCGCGCCCTCGCCAAAATTAGCTGTCGTCTCGTTCCCGGGCAGGAACCCACGGACATCATGCGCAAGGTGGAAGCGCACTTCAAGAAAGTGTGTCCGCCGAGTGTGCGCATGAAGTTTACCATGCAGCATGCCGGGGACGCGTACACGAGCAATCCACACTCCCCCTTCGGGAAGGCGGCACAGCGGGCACTGGAGGAAACCTTCGGGAACCCTCCCGTCCTCGTACGGGAAGGCGGCTCCATCCCCGTGGTTGCTTCCCTTTCCAAGCTCCTCGGAAAGGATGCACTCTTCCTCGGTCTGGATTTGCCGGATGCCCGTATCCACTCCCCAAACGAAAACATGCGTCTCGACATTTTCGAAAAGGGAATTACCATGGCAAAAAACCTGCTCCTCCGCATGAGCGAACTCTGAGCAAATCGGAGCGACGTGGGAAAATGCTTTTCAAACGGCAGAAGTGTGGCATAATGGCGGTATGCACGAGTGGTTGGTCATCTGGATGAAGTGGGTCGCGGACTTTGGGTATGCGGGCGTGGTGTTGCTCATGGCGATGGAGAGTTCGGTATTGCCCGTGCCCAGTGAGGTGGTGGTGCCTCCGGCTGCCATCTTGGCGGGGCAAGGTGGCAGCGGAATGAGTTTTTGGGGAGTGGTGCTCGCCGGAACGGTGGGTTCGTACCTCGGCTCCTGCGTCATGTACGGTGTGGCCCTGTGGGTGGGCAGACCATTCATTATGCACTACGGCAAATGGTTTTTCATGCCAGAGAACAAGGTGGCAAAAGCGGAAATCCTCATGAATCGCTACTGCGCTTCCGGTATCTTTTTTGCGCGCTTTTTGCCGGTGGTGCGCCACCTGATCTCCATTCCCGCCGGGTTAGCAAAGGTGAACTTCCTCACATTTACCCTCGCCACAGTCAGCGGCTCCGCTCTGTGGTGTGCCGTGTTGGCTTGGTTCGGCGACAAGGTAGGGCGCGAGCACCCCGCCATCCTCGCCTCCCCGGAAAATCTGATACGTGCCGTGAAGGATGAGACCGGTCTCATCATCGGCGGCGTGGTGCTGCTGCTCGTCCTTTACGCCCTGATGCGGTGGATGACCAAACCATCCTCCCCACCTCAGCCGTAGCTCGCTCAGGGTAAGGACTGTATCGCAAGTGACCAATGATATGGGAAAGGGCAAAACAGAGCAGACGGACGGGTATTTGAGGGGGCGTGTGAGTACGGCTTCGCAGCAGTATAAGCGAGAGCTACTGGCTGCCGCTCCCTCCGTCGTCTGGAAACATTTTTCAGACGAGCTCTGCCTACGCGTTTTCATTTTCCCACCACCGGGACACACAGCAGCCGACGAGCTGCCCTGCGTTCTCTTTTTCAGCGGCGGTATGTGGACCCAAGATTGCCCGGAAGATTTCGCCGCGTGGGCATACCACCTCGCGCATCGCGGAATTGTCTGTCTGATTCCGGAGTATCGCTGTTACACACATTTTGATGTGACGGCGGG
>CAYWNS010000071.1:0-10032 GCA_964459715.1 uncultured Akkermansia sp. | reverse complement strand
GGGTTACATACGCTCTGCGTACCGAGGGGGCTTCAACATCACAGGTGCATGGATTTGGTTCCCACACGTTGTTCCGGCTTTGCTTCTTCCACCTCCCTCTGCGCAACTCCGTTGCGCCTAACTCTTTCACTTCGTACTTCGTACTTCGTACCTCGTACTTCCATTCTCCCGTGTCTTCCTGCCGCAAAGTCATCGCCCACCACGAAACTTGCATTTTTCTTGGGACGGCTGTGTCGCCTACCACTAAGCCCTTAATTTAGCGGAATTTTTCCTTTCGCCTTCCTTATTTCCTTGACATTTCTCAGCGTTTCGTGTACAAAACGCGGGAGAGAGAACAGCCTATGCAAGCGGAAGCCATATCAGATGAGATGAAGTGGACCCGGGTTTCGTCATTACCGGACGTGGAGGGATTTGCCGGGATGTATGCCGGGGCGGTGCCCGATGCCGCGACCGGAGCATTCTCCCTCTTGGCTGCCGGTGGTGCCAACTTCCCGGAGAAACCCTTGTGGGAGGGTGGACCCAAACGCTGGACAGACCGTATTTTCCTACTCACTCCGGATGAGACGAATACGTGGACAGAGCCCGCGCGCTTGCTCATGCCCATGGGGTACGGCGCGTCTGTCTCTTTGCCGCAGGGCGTCGCGCTTATCGGCGGTTGCAACGCCGACGGCGTATTCGCGACCTGCCTGCTCCTCACACCACATGGTGGGAGCGTACGCGTCACCCCCTTGGCTGACCTCCCCATGGGGCTTACGGGGCACGCCGCCGCTGTGGCGGGTGACAAGGTCTACGTGGTGGGGGGAAGTTTAGCCCCGGGCGAGCAGGACGCGCAAAGTAATCTCTACATCTACCACGTCGACAAAGACTGCTGGAGCGAGGGACCTGCCCTTCCGGCGCGCGGGCGGTTCCTGCACCAAGTTGCCGCTGTAAACGGTGTGCTGTATGTACTGGGTGGCATCGGTCTCAAGCCCGGTGGCGACGGACGCATGGTGCGCGATATGCTCACGGAAGCATGGAGCTATTCGCCGGAGGGCGGGTGGATCCGTCTGCCCGACCTGCCGCGCTACTGCGCCGCTGCCCCCACACCTGCCCCCGTCTCGCCCACGGGGAAAATCTATCTCTTGGGAGGGGATGACGCCTCTGTCAAGGGCGTATCCTCCCCACAAAGTCACCCCGGGTTCCATAGTGCCAGCCTCCGCTTCTGTCCGCAGTGCCACACGTGGGAGGAGTGCGGGTCCATCCCCGCTCCCCGTGCCGTACTCCCCTGCGCCGAATGGAAATCTCGTGCTTTCATTTTCAACGGGGAGCAACGCCCCGGCAAACGCTCCAACGAAGTCTGGTCCGTCAAATTACCCTAACTTTCTCCCATGTATCGTCTCCTTTCTCTCTTCAGTGTTTTTCTCACATCCCTGACCGCGTTCGCCGAAGAAATCAAGGTTGCTCCCGCCGGGGAAATTCCGGATGCGGTGGGGCGCGCCGGCATGGTAGCGGCTGTGCTCCCCGCTAACGACCAACGTCCGCAGGAGCTCCTCGTGGTTACCGGCGGTGCCAACTTCCCGAATGCCAAACCCGGAGCAAAAACTCCGGCTGAACGTGGCGCGAAAGTCTTTTACGATGATGTAGCGGCGGTGGACTTTCCCGCTCAAGGACCCGTCAAACTCTCCCCCGTGGGCAAAATGCCCCGTCCTATCGCCTACGCCGCCTTCGCGGCTTCCCCCCGTGGCTTGATCATCGCCGGTGGTTGCAATGCCGACGGACATTCCGCGAAGGTCTCCCTGAGTACCCTGCGTGACGGCGAGTGGGTTTCCGAATCTCTCCCCGACCTACCGAAGAGCGTCGCTTACCCCGCGTTCGCTCTCGTGGGTTCCCACTTCTACGTAATGGGCGGTCAGGAACTGCCGGACTCCACCGCCTGCTTGAATGGCTGTTACGTGCTCGACCTAGACAATCTGTCGACCGGTTGGCGCGAGCTTGCTCCCATGCCCACGGAGCGCATGTTGGCTGCTGCGGGGGTCTTGGACGGCGTCATTTATGTAATGGGGGGCTGCTCCCTGCACCCCAACGCGAAGGGCGAAGGCGAGCGAACCTACCTGAAAGACATCCTCTGCTACGACCCCGGCTCAAACACTTGGGCAAAAGTCCCCGGCGAAATGCCCGAATCCCTCGTCGGCGTAGCCAACCCTCTCCCTACACACGGGCAGTCGCTTTATGTCATTGGCGGCGACCCGGGTAACTTCTACCGCGCCTCTCTCGAGGGCAAAGCCCCCGCCAAACACCCCGGGCAAGCCAAATCTATCTATTGCTTTACCCCCGCTTCCGGCACGTGGGAGCACGTCGGTGACCTACCGAAGGGTGTCGCCACATTCCCGGCTGTCATCAGCAATGTCCGCATCCTGACTCTCTCCGGTGAAACCTTCCCGGGCATCCGCACCCCTGCCATCTACAGCATCATCCCACGCTAACCCGTTTTCTTTATGACTCTCGCTGTTTCAGACCTCCTCAGTTACCTCCTTCACTCCTCCGGCAGTGCCGGTGTGCCCACCGAACAAGGCAACTTCTTTGCCCAATTCATACGCGAGCTCAGTGCCTATTCCGGATTCACTCTCGTGCTTGCCTTGCTGGTTGCCGTTGCAGCGGTGGTCTATGCCATGCACCACGGTCTGCGCACGAAACCCCTTCCTCCGGTCTCTTCTATCTCCTCCCCGGGGCTCTGGGCATGGGTAGCGGTGGCGGTGCTCTGGGTGGTCGTCATGTTAAATTACTTCGACCGACAGCTCCTCGCCGTCCTCAACACCTCCATCACTTCCCCGGAGCAAGGCATCCCCATGTCGCAGGAGCAATTCGGGCTCGTTACGACCGCTTTCCTCATCGTCTATGCCGCTCTCAGCCCCGTTGGGGGTTACTTAGCCGACCGCTTTTCGCGCAAGTTCATCATCCTCTGCTCTCTCGTGGTTTGGTCCGTTGTCACTTGGATGACCGGTAAGGCAGACTCCTACGATGAACTCCTCTTTTGGCGTGGGGCTATGGGTGTCAGTGAAGCTTTCTACATCCCCGCTGCCCTCGCTCTCATCTCAGATTACCACCGTGGCTCCACCCGCTCCATGGCTACCGGACTCCACATGAGCGGCATCTACGCCGGTCAAATCCTCGCCGGCTACGGGGCTTGGATCGCCTCTGACCCCTCGACCATGCTCGGCTGGCGGCTCACTTTCGAAACCTTCGGCTTCATCGGTGTTGCCTACGCTCTCGTCGTGATCTTCTTGCTAAAAGACCCCGATTTTTCACCGGCGGCAGCCCCCGCTGCGTCTCCCAAAGCATCCTCCGTTGCGGAGGGAGGGAAGACCGTGGTGGTCGGACCGCAGTCGTCCGAGGAATCCCCCAAAGCATCCCCCGCGGCAAAGTCCCCGACGGCGGACTTCGGGATACTGCACGTGCTGCGTAGTCTCTTTACCGGTCGCGCCATGGCTCTCCTTCTCATCATGTATGCTTTCGCCGGCTTTGCCAACTGGTTCCTCATGAACTGGTACCCCCGCCTCCTCCAAGATATGTTCAATATCTCTGAGGCTGACGCCGGTCCGAAAGCCACCTTCTGGATCAACCTCGCCAAGTACGCCTCGGTGCTTCTGGCAGCGGTCGTGGCGGACCTCTGGTACCGCCGCAACAAAAATGCCCGTGCCCTCGTTCCGGGCATCTGCTACCTCGTCGCCGGTCCCTGCGTCATTCTCGCCATGCTCCCCGCCCTCGGCTTCCCTCTCTCCCTCGGGCTCTCTCTCACTCTCGCCCTCGTCGCCACTCAAGGCGTCGCTCAAGGCTCTCTGGATGCCACGCTCATGCCCGTCCTGCGTTCCCATGTCGATGAACGTTTCTCCGCCACCGGCTACGGTCTCCTCAACCTCACTTCTGTCTCCGCAGGTGCCATTATCTCTTGGTTGGGCGGTTTCCTGAAAGATTCCGGCGTCGCCCTCGGTGTCCCCCTCGGCATCGCCGGTTTCCTCATGATTGTTTGCGGTCTCCTTTTCTTCTTCCTTCCCAAGCAACCTTCTTCCGCCTCTGATTCTTAATTCATTCTCACTTTATCCATTGCATGAACATTTCGCACTCTATCGCGCTCTTCGCGGCTTTCATCCTCCCCCTAGCGGTCTCTGCCAAGGAAAGTAAATCGAAAGACCCCGCCGACTTCGTCCCGTACGATAACGTGGTCGATATCTTCAAAGGTGGTGACAACATTCCTCTGTCCAACGTCCGCATCCCCACCATCCTCAATGCCAACGGGCTCATTGTCGCCGCTGCGGAAGGTCGCCACAACGCCGGTGACCAATCCCAGAATGAAATCGTCGTCTCCGTAAGCAAAGACTTCGGCAAACACTGGAGCAAACCTGTTGTGGCAGCCGCCGACCCGAATCACGGCACCTACAACAACCCCTGTCTCCTCTACGACAGCACCCGCAAACAAATCATCCTCTTCTTCCAACAGTATCCCCCCGGTGTAAGTGAGCGCAGCGAAATGGATGCCGGTACTAAGGGCTCCCGTACCCTACACAACTTCATGAGTACTTCCAAAAACGGCAAGCGTTGGAGTAAAGCCAAGGACATCACTCCCTCCACAAAGCACGAAGATGCCACGATCACCTGCAGCGGTCCCAACCCCGGTATCCAGCTCACTCGCGGTAAACACAAGGGTCGACTCGTCGTCGTCATGAATGAAGCTGTCAAGTTCGGCGATTGGAACCTCACTGCCGCTTTTAGCGATGACGGCGGAAAAACTTGGCAACTCGGTGAAAAAAGCGAAAAGGGGCGTCAAATTAACGAAACTTCCTGGGTGGAGACGGACGAGGGCAATGTCTTAGCTGTCGCCCGTAGTTACCCCGGCGCGGGTACCCGCCGCGTTGCCGTCAGCGAGGACGGAGGTGCCACTTGGGGTTCGGTGAACGGTCACCCTGAGCTGCCCTGCACCGGCTGCCAAAATGGTCTCACCCGCTACTCCTTTGAGGATGATACAGAACGTGGCGGCAAAAGCCGTATCCTCTTCAGTGCTCCGAGCAAAGGGCGTACCTCCGGTATCATCAAAATGAGCTACGACAGTGGTGAAACATGGCCCATCGTCAAATCGCTGGGTGAAGGCAACTTTGCCTACAGTGCCCTCTGCCCCCTAGAGCCCGGCTACATTGGTCTCATCTATGAACCAAATGACGCCAAAACCATCCGCTTTGTCCGCATCCCTATGGCTTGGCTCACCGATGGCAAAGACCCCGGAAAAGCCGAATCACCGGACAGTGGATCCTAAAACACATCACATCTATCCCAAATAAATTAGGTGCCCAGAGTAAAGCGGTAATTTCGCTGCGGGGAGCCACGAAGGTGATCAAGTACGATGCACGATGTGAGGGAGTTAGGCGCAACAAGGTTGCGCGCGGAGGAGCGATGAACGCAAAGCGTCTGTAACCCGCACGGAGTTTGGCATTGCAGTCTTTTCGAAAATTCTATTGGGACAGGGTTGATCCCATGCCCGAAGGTAGGAGGTCTGATTGAATGCTTCAGTGAAACATTACGCGCTTGCGGGCAGGGAATTGACGTTGTTATTTACAATGTGAATAAGTTATATTACTTATTGTTTTCGAATATCTTATAAGTAGTGCACACAGTGAAATTGGACGCAAGAATCAAATGTCAAGAAAAGTTAATAAACCGGAGAGAATCGAGGAAAAATTTTTTTCTCGTGGAACACCCATGGAATAAAAAAACAGCGGGGAGGAGGGAGAATGAGTGAGGAAAAAAGCTTTTCAGGGGGAGAGAGACGTGGCATATTCAACCCCGGCAACGCACCGGAACCCGGTCGCCCCCGAAAGGGGGAAACGTGATAAGAGGTGAGGGGGCAAGACCGGAAACAGAATCGAATCGCACCTAGGAAAGTGCATGAAAGTCAACGACAAAGAAAATGGTGAGTGGGCGGATATCGTAGAAGACATCCGCCGCCGGGGAGAAGTCGGCGCGTACGGACTGGAGAACTATATCGGCAAGCTGAAGCTCAGGGAGGACACCGGAGAGAAACTGCTCTTGGAGTACCCGGCTGACCTTCCCATCGTGTGGGTTGAGCTCAACTACAAAGGATGCATCGTGAACTCTGCGGCAAGTGTCATTGGGGCTGCGCGTATGATCGAGTTTGTACCTGCGGAGAAGGAAGCGTCTCCCGAACTTCCGCAGGCGTCCTCCCCTTCCCGACAGGAATCTGCGGCACAGGCTCCGGAAGAATTACAGACCCCGATCCCGCCGGTTCGTAAACGCAGACTCTCCCGCAAAATAGATACCTTTAACAGCGGCTTGAACGAGCTCTACGACTTTGAGAGTTTCGTGGTGGGAGATGCCAACCGTTTTGCCTGTGACGCGGCCATGGCGGTAGCCGAACAGCCCGGCAAGTTTAACCCTCTCTTCATTCACGGCGACTCCGGTTTAGGCAAGACTCACATTCTACAAGCCATCGGCAACGCCATTCGCAAGCGCGATGAAGATGCCCGGGTGCTCTATGTGACCAGCGAGACCTTTACGAACAGCTACATCGAGGCCCTAGCCCTCAAGTCCGACGCTCTGCAAAGCTTCCGACGTAAATACCGCAAGGCGGATGTGCTGCTCATTGATGATGTCCAATTTCTCGCTCACAAGGGGAAAACTCAGGAAGAATTTTTCCATACCTTCAACACTCTTTTTGACAGGGGAAAGCAGATCGTGCTCACCTCCGCCTGCCCGGCATCCGCAGTGTCCGACTTGGATGAGCGGCTCCGGTCTCGCTTTGAGCAGGGTCTCTCCGTCGCGCTGCACGTGCCCGCGTACGAAACTCGGGTGAATATCCTGCAAATGAAACGAGAGCGGATGTGCAGTGAGTTGATCGATGATGAAGTGCTCGAATACCTCGCCAAGACCATCACGCGCTCCGTACGCCGTCTGGAAGGTGCGTTCACCAGTCTCTCCGCCTGTGCCGCCCTCTCGCACCGCAAACCCACCCTGCAAGAAGCCCGTGCTCAGCTGCGCGAAATCGTGCGCGAAGAACCGAGCACACGCCTGGTTATCAAAGATATCCAGCAGAGCGTAGCCGATGAGTTCCACATTCGTATCGCGGACCTTAACGGTCGCCGCCGCACGGCGAACATTGCCCAACCGCGACAAATTGCCATGTTCCTGGCCCGCCACCACACAGCCTGCTCGCTGAAGGACATCGGTGCCGCTTTCGGGGGGCGCGACCACGGAACCGTCATTCATGCTACTCGCACCATCGAGCAGCGCATGGCAGAGCAACCCGAGCTGCGGGCGTCTGTAAACCGTATCATGGCAACCCTCGGTATCTAGCCCAACTGCTTAAGCCCCCTCCCGGAAGCTGTGGAATCACACGCACAGAAGAGTCGCGCCGCATGGTCCTCCGTGCTTTGGAGCACCCTGCTCACCGTGCTGAAACTCGTGGTCGCCCTCGTCACCGGCTCGCTCGGTATCCTTTCGGAAGCTCTCCACAGCAGCCTCGACCTCTGCGCGGCAGTCGGTACCCTCTTTGCAGTCAGAATCGCCGCACGTCCGGCGGATGAGGACCACCCGTACGGGCACGGCAAGATCGAAAACCTGATGGCTCTGGCGGAGACTCTTCTTTTGCTCGGCACTGCCATCTGGGTGATCTATGAAGCCGTGCACCGTCTCCTGAGTGCCGACCCAAATGCCTTGCGCGTGGACATCTCTATCTGGGCATTCCTCGTGATCATTGTCTCGTTGGTCGTGGATATCAACCGCTCCGCCATGCTACGCCGCACCGCTCGAGAAACGAACAGCGCGGCTCTCGAAGCCGATGCCGCCCACTTTTCCAGCGACATCTGGAGCAGTGCCGCTGTACTCGTCGGTATCACCGGCGCAGCCCTCGCCTCGCAGGTCAACCCGAATTCCCCTCTGCATTGGATACTCATACGGGCGGATGTCCTTTCCTCCTTGGTCGTGGCATGCATTATTCTGCACATCTGCAAGGTTCTCGGCACGCAATCCGTCAATAATCTGATGGACCGCTCAGACGATGCCCTCTACGCGCGGGTCAGGAACCTCATGGCATCTCGTATGCCTGCCTACCCTCTGCGCCACATGCGCGCTAGGTCTGTCGGCAATTCCTCCTACATCGAAATGGTGGTAGCGATGCCCCGCGATCTCCACGTCGACACAGCACACGAAATCGCCGATGCCATCGAAAGCCTCGTGGAACGCAGTGTCCCGGGTGCTCAAACCCTCGTCCACATGCAACCGGAAGACCCACCTGCGGACTCCCCGGAGCAGCTTGTGCGCCGCATTGCTCTCACCCATCGCTTGGGTATGCACTCCCTGCGCCTTTTACGGGCAACTGAGGGGCTGCTCGTGTTTACAGATTTGGAATTACCTCCGAACGCCTCGCTCGAGTCATGGTGGGTAGCTGTGCAAGCGTTCCGCACGGAGGTCCGCCGTCGCTTGTCTGCCGTCGAAGTATACGTGCATATCGAGCCCAGTATGCGCTCCCTCCAAGAGTACCCTACCCCTGTCCCACCCGACTGGGATGCGCTCGTACGACAAGCCATGCACTCGCTGCACGCACCACCACCTCTCTCCATCCGTCTCTTCTCTCGCGGCACGCAACGCGTTTGCTTTGTCACGATACCGCCGGAACCCGCCCTTACCGTAGAACAAAGTCACGAGAAAATGTCGATTCTCACGGACCGCCTTTCCGCCACCCTGCCCCCCGTCGCCCGCGTCTTTGTAGTCTACGAATAAACAACCCCAAACCCGTCCCAATAAAATTAAAGGTCTGGTGGTGGGCGATAACTTTGAGGCAGGGAAACGCGAGGGGGTGATCAAGTACGAAGTGCGAAGTGGATCAGTCAGGCGCAACAAAGTTGCGCAATGAGGACGGGGAAAGCAAAGCGGAAAAGAGGCGTCGAGAGAAATTAACGCACCCGTACCGCTCCACCGCACACAGCATTCCCGCGCTCACCACCACACACCTTCTCCCCGTACAACACCTCCGCCCACCACTCCCCTCCCTCCCCGGCTTTGCTACTTCGTACTTCGTACCTCGTACTTCGTACCTGCATTGGGTGGTTTGGGGAGTCCGGCGCGGGAAAGTGCGGCGAGGAGTTGTTGGCGGGGTTTCTCGGGCCAACATTTGTTTGAAACGGGGCTGGCGGGGCTGGGGTGCAGAATGCTGTCGGGGGTGAAGGACATTTCCGGCAGAGAATCAGCGGCAGTCCGTAATTGCTGCAAGGCGTACGCGCCAACGCCGATAAGACAGGTAGGTTGCAGAGCTCTGATGAGTCGTACGAGGTGCCGCTGGCAAGCGGCGTTGATCTGCGCTGTCTGTTCACGTGGAAGGCGGTCGGGCGTGATGTTGGCTCCCGTTTCACTCATCCAGATAAGTGGGCAATAATTCGCCACGTACGCCGTAGAAAAGAACGCGTCCGCCGTGCCGTAGAGCTGAGCGAAGAGTCCCCAGAGGCGCCGACCGCTTACCTCAGAGCGCGGACATGAGAAGCCCAGAATCGGTCGCTTGGGGTGCGTGTGCGGTGGGCTGCCGATGGGAGCGACAATGCCCATCCATAGGGTAACCGCAGCCACTTCTCCGAAGGGAACTCCCGTCTGCGCCATCCCAAAAGGTCCGGGATTCATGCCGAGGAAGAGTACCTGTTTGGGCGATGTAGCAAAGCGGCGGATGTAAGCTTCGTGCCCCGCCCAAGCGTATCGGAGCGGGTTGTAAGTGAAAGCGACGGGCGGCGCAAAGCTCAGGGCGTCCATCTCATCGGAGAGTTCGCGCGCGGCTTGCAGAACTTCATCGAGACAGCTCATGTGTCCCATCCTACCACGAAAGGCTCCCCACCGCCAATAAAATATCAACACGAAATTACTCCTGCCCTAGAAAATCCCCGAAATCACACACGTTTTCCCTGCCACATCCGCACCGCCCTCTCCTCCCGTCATTCCTCGGCTCTGCCACTTCGTACCTCGTACTTCCCTTCCCCCTCGTTCTCCCCGCCACACACGGTGTCT
>CAYWNS010000070.1:0-10282 GCA_964459715.1 uncultured Akkermansia sp. | reverse complement strand
TTACCGGCTTTAGGAGTGGTTTGCTTCTTCATTCCACAAAATTACACGAAGAGCGGTCATCTCCCACCTTAAAATCTAAATTTCACGTAACTCTGGATTGACCCCTCTTTCTGCTAGCAGGGAGGTGATTCGAACACCCGACCAAAGGCTTATGAGTCCTCTGCTCTACCACTGAGCTACCCTGCCGTGTGCGGGGGAGTATAATCGCAGATTTACGTTTTGTCCAGTCCTTTTTTTGTGAATCTCAAAAATTACGGAACAAAGGTCACATCTGTCCCGAAGAAATTCGATGCTTAGGTGGAGTCATGGTTTTGTCGCAGGAAAATGCGAGAGGGAATTGATGTACGAAGTACGAGGCACATCAGGGAGTTTCTTGGAACAGGTGGGCATCCATCGCTCGCGTTCTACGTTTTTTTTCTCTTTCTCATTTTTTTGCTTATCTTGTTCTTGACATACGAGAAAAATCTTGCTAAAGTGCGAGGGAAGCATTTCACGACTTACCCATGAAACGTACATTAACTGCTGCGTCCTGCGCAATCATGGCAGCCCTTATGTTGGGCTCCTGTCAGAAGGAGACCAAGAGCGTGGTGGAGCTCGCCAACGACCTCACGCAAGAACTCCGTCAGATTACAGACTCCGCTTCTGCCGATGCCCACGCGGCTCGTGTCGCCGTCATGAATAAGCGTTTCCAGAACGCCTCTGTCCGTGCTTTTTCCATGAACGGTACCCCAATCCTGAGCAGTTCGGAAGGGGGTGATTCCCCGGGTGCTGCGTACGCTACTGCGCTTAAGGACCTCGCTCGTGAAGTCGGTCGCGTGCGTGCCGGGTTCCCTTCTGATTCTCATGACGGCGAAGTCGATGAGGGACGTCTCTTCATCTCTATTGCTAAAGTTCAGGGTGTTAAGGGTACGCCCGATGAGCTTAAAGACGCTGGTATGAGGTACATGCAGGACACGGAGAACGAGGGTCACTCCACCATCCCCGGCGAGCACCTCCCAGCGTATTACGGCTCTGAAAAATTGGAAGCGGCTCTCACATACCGTGCGTCCGTTGAAAATGTAGGTAGTTTTGACTCCGAACCTGTGCCTCCCGTCCCGGCGATGAGTAAGGAATCCCAAGAAGCCCCGGTCCCGTCTTCGGGGCATGAGGAAGAGGAGGAAGCCGACTCCTGAGTCATTGTGCCTCGCTGTGTGCGGCTTTCCGGCGGCTTCCTGCATCCAAGCTGCATTTTTTTCTGGAGGGAGGGTATCCGGGTCTGTTTGCCGTCTCGTTCTCTCTTGCATTTCGTCCGTTTCACATCTGAGAATGCGCGATGCCCTTTGATGACCGGCTCAACGCAACATTGATCGCATGACGTCTTGGGGAAAAACCGAGAATCTTGCCGCAGGGGCATTGCGATCCCGCTTTTTATTCACCTGCTCATACGATGGTGCGCTGTGGTCGGGATGGCAGAGTCAACCGAGCGGTTGCACTGTGCAGGACTGCATCGAAGCCGCGTTCATGCGTATCCTCAAAACACCCTTGCGCGTTCACGCAGCGGGGCGCACGGATGCGGGTGTCCACGCCCTCGCTCAATGTTTCCATGCCGATATTCCGTTGGACTGCCGGATGGAACCGGATGCATGGCTTGCCGCACTGAATGCTCACCTGCCGCCGAGTGTGCGCATCCTGCGTGTGCAATCTGTTGAATCAAGCTTCCATGCTCGCTTCTCCGCAATTGCCAAAGTCTACGAATACCGACTCTTCTGCGGTCGGATACTGCCTCCGCACCTAGCGCATCGCGCATGGCTCTGCCCCCGCCCTCTCGATTTATCCATCCTTCGTACCGCGCTTGAACTCTACTGCGGCGAACACGACTTCCGTCGCTTTTCCGCGCGTCGCGGCAATGAACCCGTGTCCCTTCCCCAAAACTTCTTCACGCGAACAATCTCCGAATCTTCTTTCTCCCTCTCCGACGAGCTGCTCTCCCTGCATTTCTGCGGCAACGGTTTCCTCTACAAAATGGTACGTATGCTTGTAGCCTCCGCTGTTCGTGCCGCTACTGTCACCTGCTCCGTCTCCGATATACGCGATGCCCTCGATGACCCCTTCGGTCCTCCACCCCGCTTCTGTGCCCCGCCCGATGGCTTATTCCTCGTGCACGTCCTCTACCCCTCCCAAGCCAAGCTTCCCCGTGACAAAGTCACCGTCCACCACTAAGCTGTCTATTTTCTCGGGACAGATGTGGTGGGGTCTGTGTCTTGGGGTTGACATTTCATTTGAGATACGATACAATGGTCGAGCTGTGAAAAAGAGACTTCGTAAAAAATTAGGCAAAGGAGAGTTTACAGAAATCGTTTTCTGTATGGTATTTGGCATAAAGGGTAGTGACTATTCCGACGAGCAGACAGCAAAATTATTTGACATAATACGCGACGAGTGTCTGCTCCCCAATAATTTAGGGGGAGCTCTCTTTCCGTCCGCCGACCAAAAGTACGGGTTGTTGGTTAGCTGTGGATTGACGCGTAAGGTGAGCCCGGAGCAGCGGCAGATTGTCCTTGATTGGATGAACGCTCGCGAGGATGTGGAACATCTGCAGGTCGGCGAGCTGGTAGATATCAACCTTCTCTTTACATCCTTCCTCTCCAAAGAAACATGAGTGTTGTAGATTCCCCGCAACAACCCATCTTCAGCAAGGGTCTCAAGGGTATTGTTGCCAACGAGACACGCTTGAGTGACGTGCGCGGCGAGGAAGGTCGTTTACTTTACTGCGGCTACGACATAGAAGACTTGGTTGATCTCTGCTCGTACGGAGAAGTCATCTACCTCCTACTCAACAAGCACCTCCCCAACCGCCGAGAGCTCGAGGGATTGCGTCGACGCCTTCGCTCTGACCGTGAACTCCCACAGCCTATTCTGGACTTCTTCAAAACTGCTACGAAGACGGCTCGACCGATGAGTGCCCTGCGTACGGCGGTGTCCATGCTAGGTATGTATGATGATCGCACGAAAGACCCCTCGCAGATGAAGGAAATTGGGCTTTCGCTCATTGCAAAGTTGCCGGTAATGGCGGCGTACTACTACCGCACGTGTCGGGGACTGGACCTGCCTCCCATTCGCACGGATTTAGACGAAGCAGCGCATTTTCTGTGGCTCCTCAAGGGTAAGGAACCCGACCCCGGTGAAGCTCATATCCTCGATGTAGCCTACATCCTGCACGCGGACCACGGTATGAATGCATCCACGTTTTCTTCCCGCGTCACAGCCTCCACCCTCTCGGATATGTATTCCTGCATCACTTCTGCTATCGGAACGCTGAAAGGACCGCTGCATGGCGGTGCCAATGAGGCAGTTATCGAAATGCTCAAGGAAATCGGCAGCGAAGAGAATGTGGAAGCCTACGTCAACGATAAACTTGCCCGGCATGAAAAGATATTCGGCATCGGGCACCGCGTCTACAAAACCTTAGACCCCCGCGCCCCTCAACTGCGCCGTATTGCTATTCGCCTCACCCAAACTATCGGTGAACCTAAGTGGATCCGCATGAGCGATATGATAGCCAAAATCCTCCGTGACCGAAAAAATCTAAATGCCAACGTCGACTTTTATTCCGCTACGGTCTACTATAGTCTCGGTATCCCTACCCGTATGTTTACCACCGTCTTCGCCATCGCCCGCGTTGCCGGTTGGGTTGCCCAAATCCTCGAACAACTGGAAGACAACACACTCTTTCGCCCCCTCTCCCGCTACGTTGGTCCCCAAGAACCTCTCCTCGTCCCCATCCTCGATATGAGGTAAGACAAGGGCAAAGGCTGAAAGATGAGGGGTCTACCGGGCGGTCTACCGACTTTGCCCCATTGCTGCCGCAGGAATAATGTCTTATGCTTAGATGCAAGAGATAAGGCGTTGACACGCTTCTTCTACATTTGCACGGCTGTTAAAGGCAGAGATACGGAAGAACCCTTCGCCGTGGGCACCGAAACCGGCTCCCGGAGTAATGACCAAGTGAGCCTCGTGCAGCAGTTTATCGAAGAACTCCCAACTGCCCATCCCCTGCGGGGTTTGTACCCAGACGTATGGAGCATTCTTACCGCCCCATACCTGCAAACCGACTTGGCGACAAGCATCACAGAGGAGCTTCGCATTGCCGAGATAATGGGCGATGAGGGCACGCGTCTGCGCCTGTCCCTCCGGAGTAAAGAGGGCGGCTGCACCGCGTTGCACAATGTAGCTCGCACCGTTGAACTTCGTGGTGTGGCGACGACTCCATAGCTTAGAAACCGGAACTGCGTCGCCTTGCGCATCCGTCCCGGTGAGTTCATGTGGGATCACGGTGTAACCACAACGCACTCCTGTAAAACCTCCCTGCTTCGAGAACGAGCGAAATTCGATGGCACATTGACGAGCCCCGGGAATAGCGTATATAGAAGTCGGAATTTCTGGGTCAGTGATGAACGCCTCATACGCTCCGTCGTAGAGGAGGATTGCCCGATTCGCCAGTGCGTAATCTACCCACTTTTGCAGTTGTTCCCGGTTGGCTACCGCCCCCGTCGGATTATTCGGGAAACAGAGATAGACCAAATCAACATGCCGGTCCGGTACCTCTGCCACAAAACCATTTTCCGGCGTGCACGGCAGGTATACCAAACCCTTATACGAACCGTCTTCGCACGCCTCGCCCGTGTTGCCCTGCATCACGTTCGTGTCCACATACACCGGGTAGACGGGATCCGGCACGGCAACTACATTGTCGTGCCCAAAAATGTCCAAAATATTTCCGGTATCACATTTTGCCCCGTCGGATACGTAGATTTCATCGGCATCCACCTGAATACCTCGCTGCCGGTAGGAAACAGTGGCTATTGCATCACGCAGCCAATCGTAGCCTTGTTCCGGTCCATAGCCGTGAAATGTCTCCCGATGAGCTTGGTCTTCCACCGCCCGGTGCATGGCGTCTATGGCTGCCTGCGGAAGCGGCTCCGTGACATCCCCAATACCGCAACGGATAATCTGCGGGGCAAGCTCAGCATGCTCCTGCGCAAAGGCTGCCACCCTGCGCCCAATCTCCGGAAAGAGATACCCCGCGCGTAATTTCAAAAAGTTATCGTTAATTCGTGCCATAGCAGGGGGATTATGCACCGACAGAGCTCAACCTGCAAGCAAAATTTCCACACCGACCTCGCCACCCACAACCGTCCCAGGAAAAATACGAGCTTCGTGGTGGACGATGACTTTGCGGCAGGAAGACACGGGGGTGACCAAGTACGAGGTACGAAGTACGAAGTGAAGGAGTTAGGCGCAACGGAGTTGCGCAGGGGAGTTAGATGAGGCAAAGCCGAAACGATGCGAGGGGAATAAGGCAGTACACCCGTGATGTTGAAGCCCCCTTAGTGCGCAGAGCGTTCGTGACCCGCATGAGGATTAGTATCGCAGCGTTTTTTTTATTGGGGCGGGTGTGCTGCCACCCACATCTGTCCCAAATGAATTAAATGCTTAGAGTAGAGTCATGACCTTGTTACGGGAAAACGCAAAGGTAATCAAGCACAAAGTAAATAATCTTCTCGGAACAAGTAAGGGAGGGAGTTGTTCATACCCGGCCGCACTGCTTTGCTATAAGTGCCGTTCCCGGCTCCACACATCTCGTGCTACTCATTTGCCCCGTATATGCGGGGGAGGGAGGGGTGGATTGGGACAGCGAGGGATGGGGCGACGAGGAGGCGGCGGAATGGGGCGGCGCAGGATAATAGGAGCAGGACGATATACCGGGATGTACGTGGGATCCGAAATAACCAAGGTGCCATGGTTTTGAGAGGCTTCCTCAGTGAGTCTTTTCAGCTCCTTTCTTTGAGACTTCGCGGTTTCCTGCGACTTTTGAAGTTCACCCTCGACAGTCCGAAGCTTTTCTTCTAATGAGGCGATGCGCTGCTTCTCATCGGCGGCTGCAGCTCGGTACTCGTCGATGCGGGCAGCCAAACGGTCCGCTTCATCGGCAAAGCGTTTCGCCTCAACGGAAAGACTGCAGCGTGCAGCCTCGCGCCGATTCCATTCAGCCGCCAAATACTCGGCGCACGCGGCAGGAATGGTGTCCCACGCACTGTAGATGGCAATGATGTCAGCACCGGTCACGTAGCGCGGGGAGAGCGCACTGGCTTGCAGAGCTGCGCGTTGAGCTGCCGCAAGTTTTTCCTCCTCCATCGCTTTATCCCGCTTGGCTTGTGCTTTTTTCTCGTGATAGGCTTGCACTGCTTGGGGAGTAAGACCGAAGCGTTGCTGAAGCTCGGGGGTGAGGCGGTCGTACTTGATGCGCTGTACACCCGCACTGTGACTGATCATGGCACTGTCGGCGTCCGTACGCAAAAGCTTTGCATCCTGCAAAACGGTACCATCCGCCAGCACGAAGTCCTCTGCACGGCAAACGCAACATAGGGTGAGGAGCACTGGGAAGAGAAAGCACTTCATGTCGCAGGTGGGGCATCGGGGGCAAGGAGTTCTGCCATTTCCGGACTGCGAGCATAGTCGTACGCGTTCTTACCGGCGGAATCTCGCAACTTGGGATCGGCACCTTTTTCGAGCAGGAGGCGCACGGCAGCGGCACTTCCGGAAAGGGTCGCCTGTATGAGAGGTGTGCTGTTTTCGGCGTCCCGCAGGTTCACGCGAGCACCGCTCTGAATCAGCCACTCCATCGCGTCGCACGCGGCATTCTGCGCTGCGGCATGTAGCAAGGTCTGCCCCTCCACGCTTGCTCGGGGAGAAAGCCCCGCTCCGGCAAGCAATCGGAGTACCTCCACTTTGTTGCATTCTGCGGCGCGTAGAGCAGCTAGGGCAATTTGCTCCGGGTTGGGAGCAGCGGTGTCAAGGATGTGTTCCACTTCCTGCGTCTTCCCGAGGGCAGCCGCACGGGTAAAGAGGGATTCTCCCTCCGAATCCAACGCCAAGGGGTCCTGTACCTCAGCCGTCTGCTCATCGTAGATGACCTGCTCCTCCGTCGGCACAGTGTAACGCATGCTCCATACCCAACACCCCAACAACAAATAGCCTACCGCCCACACCACCTTCATGAGGGACGGACGATGCGTCAAGCTCCGGGCTATTGCCAATGCCCCATTGACCACCATACCCACCACGCACAGCGTGAGTAGCCAGCCATCCAGTTGTGCTACCGGTCCACCACCACCGGCTGAACATCGCCATGCCATCACCCCAACGAGAACCAACAGGAACAGTGGATTGACTACATCTTTCATCATGCTTACTTATACCAAACCCTCCCCGCTGTGTCAACCCTCGACGCACTCGCTCCTGGAATAGGCTTGCTGACGTGAAAAATCAATGGTATAAGAAGGGGCGTACATGGGAACGAACAACACGCGAGAAGAAATCGCCGAAGCGATAAGAATGTTGGAGCGGGTGGCAGTGATAGCACACAGCAGACCGGATGGCGATGCTGTGGGAAGCACACTCGCGCTGGCGGCTGCGCTGAGCGACCTCGGCAAAGACGTGCAGGTATGGAATGAGGACGATGTGCCGGAGAGATACATTTTTTTGGACGGTGCAAATCGGGTAGCCCCCCCACCCGAGCTGTGGTCGAATGAGGTGCAGTGCCTTATATGCCTAGACTGCGGGGAGCCGAAACGACTGGGAAATATCGGGAAACGACTTGTCGAGCAGGCACCGCTGAGCATCAACATCGACCACCACGAAACCAACACCTGTTACGCCACTCTGAACTTGGTGGACGGGCAGGCGGCAGCCTGTGCCTGTGTGCTGCTGCCCCTCTTGGATGCACTGGGGACGAGGTTGACCCGCTCCGTGGCAAACGCTCTTTACGTGGCAATCAGTACCGACACGGGGTCCTTTCAATACAGCTCTACCACAGCGAAAGTGATGCGCATGGGAGCGCGCCTCATAGAAGCGGGTGTGGATGTGGGGGAGGTGAACCGGTGCATCTACCAAGAGTTCCCCCTGAGCGCACTCTCGGTGCAACGCGAGGTGCTCAATAACATGGTCGTGCAGGACAATGGTCGGGTAGTGCATTACATGATGACAGCCGAATGTCGCGCCAAACTTCAACTCCGCATGCAGGATACGAGAGATATGGTGGATGTCATACGTGTCCTGCGCGGGGTCAAAGTAGCGGCTATCTTTGAGGAACTTGATGACGGACTCATACGCATCTCCCTGCGCTCCAAAGATCCCGCCATACGGGTCAGCGACATCGCAGCCCAATTCGGAGGGGGAGGACACGCCATGGCGGCAGGCATCCGCATGCGCGGAAAGCCGGACGAAGTACGCGAAACCGTGCTGAATGCCATCAGCAACACCCTGAAAACTACGAAATGAGAGCGATGCCTACCGACGCTCCGAGTGGGGTGTTACTCGTGGACAAAGACCCCGCCTTTACCTCACACGATGTCGTGGCTCTTTGCCGCCGTTTACTCGGCACGCATAAAGTGGGACATTGCGGCACGCTGGACCCCATGGCTACGGGCATGCTCATTATCGTGGTCGGCAAAGCAACACGCCTGCAAGACCGCCTGATGTGCGAGGATAAGGTCTACACCGCTACAATGAAGCTGGGAGTGGAAACTGACAGCCAAGATGCGGACGGGCAAGTGCTTGCCGTCAAATCTACTGCCGGTATCGATGAACCCGCTGTACGCCGGGCGTTTGAGCATTTCTGCGGCGAAATCGAACAAATGCCGCCCATGTACTCAGCAGTCAAGATTCACGGCGTTCCCTGTTACAAGCTTGCACGGCAGGGGCAGGAAATACAGCGCAAGACTCGACGCGTGTGTGTGTTGGATTATACGCTCACCCGCATCGATTTGAAAACGGGTGAGGTCGATTTTACGGTGCACTGCTCCAAGGGGTTTTATGTACGCACCTACGTGCACGACATCGGACAACTGCTCGGTTGCGGGGCACATCTCACTGCCCTGCGTCGCATCCGATCCGGGCATTTCGACATATCGCAAGCAATAAGCGTGCCTGAACTCAAGCTTGCGAGCACAGAGCAGCTCCGAGCGCGACTGCTCCCCATCTCCCAAATCTTCGATACAGCCGCCACCTGATGCAAGTATTCCACACATTCGAGGAGCTGCGTGCCGTCAAACACCCCATTCACTGGGCCATCGGTTTCTTTGACGGTGTACATACGGGACACGTACAGGTGATGCACAGCGCAAAAACCCCGGGTGCCCTGCGCGGCGTGCTCACCTTTGCACAGCACCCGCTGGCTTTGCTTCAACCGAGTGCCCAGCCACGTCTCCTCACTCCGACTCCTCAGCATAAACTCAGACTCTTTGACGAGTTGGGCGGGGCAGACATCGTGCTTCAGCTTCCGTTCACCGCCGAGTTGGCAGCCCTCCGTCCCCGGCAATTCCTGGACATACTGGAGAGTGTCTGCCACGTGGTGGGTATCTCTGTGGGTGAAAATTGGCATTTTGGATGCGGCGGCAGCGGAGATTCCCAATTCCTGACGACCGAAGGGTCAAGACGCGGTTGGCGTGTGTGCGTCTGTCCACTCGCAACCTACGCCAACCTGCCCATCAGCTCCCGGCGCATCCGCGCAGCTCTCACCGCCGGACAGATGGCAGAAACTGCGACCATGCTCGGACACCCTTTCAGCATTGTCGGCAAGGTGGAGCACGGGCAACAACTCGCGCGGCGTCTCGGGTTCCCCACAGCCAATCTCCCCATTCTCCGGCATAGTTCCCTGCCTCCCGCAGGCGTTTATGCCGTGTCATGCCCGCACGCCGGAACTACCCTGCACGGCATCGCCAACCTCGGTCTGAGACCCACCATCGCGGAACATCGCAAACTCCCGCGCTTAGAAGTCCATTTCCCCGATTGGCACGGCAACATCTATGGCGTCGAATTGTGTGTCGACCTTCACCGCTTCCTTCGCCCAGAACGGGAGTTCGTTTCATTAAATGCTCTGCAACAGCAGGTCTTCTCAGATATCGCCGCTCTTCAAGCGTCGAGCGCCAATGCGGCAGGGGACTAGTCACCGCAGTAGCATCTGCCATTGTTCGTAACACGGTATTGGGGGAAGGATGGATGTGGCGCGAGCATAATACTTGCAAACTACCGACGGTGCTCTTCTCGCCCGTTGACATAAAAAAAGATGCTTCCGTTTATTCTTCATAATAAACAAGTTATCAAAAAATCGCCCAAAGAGAACCTAGAAAAGTGGCATTTTTTTTTATTTTGGGCTTGCCATCATCGGTAAAATGGCTATAATGTCCGTGCGTCTCCTATCTACTGTTGGTAGGAGAACATCAACCTAAAAGATTAGATGACT
>CAYWNS010000069.1:0-10510 GCA_964459715.1 uncultured Akkermansia sp. | reverse complement strand
AATCCATGCACCTGTGATGTTGAAGCCCCCTCGGTACGCAGAGCGTATGTAACCCGCATGAAGAGCAGCATCGCAGCCTTTTCTGAAAATTTTATTGGGACAGATGTGGGTGGGCGATGACGTTGTCGTAGGGAAACGGGGAGGGGATTAAGTACGAGGTGCGAAGTAAAGGAGTTAGGCGCAACGGAGCTGCGCGGGGGAGTTGGGAGGAGGCGAAGCAGGAAGCAGACTTGGGAACGAATCAACGCGCCCATGAATGGCATCTTCCGTGGTGTGCAGAGCGTGAGAAAACGTGTAGGAGCTAGAATTGCGGCGATTTCAAACTATACTCTATACGCCCACTGGTGAGGGACGCGATAGTTGCGAGGTCCGTATTGCTCAAGGACAGAGCCTCGCCATCGGGTAGCTCTCCCCAAGCGGTGAAAGTATAGGGGACAGTGTCGGCGGGTGGCTGCTCGCCGCGTTGCATAGACTCCTTCGGAGTTCATCGGCTCGGGGTAGCTTCAATAACTACCACTTGGAATGGAGCAAGTTTAAGCACGGTGGGTTTACCCACTTGGACGGCGTCCGGGAGCTTATCGCCTTTGGGAGAGGAGAGAGCGTACACGATGGGTGCGCCTGCCGGGAGCTCGAACACGGAAGCGGGGTCGAAGGAAAATTCCTGTGGTTGGGAGGAGGGGTTGCGGAGGGTCAGGATGCCCTTTTTCGGAGACCAAGCGGCAAAGCCGTAGACTTGGAGGGAAGCGGGGTCACCGCCCACCCAGTGGGAGTCCACGAGGGTTTCCGCATTAGCTTTTGTCCATTTAGCCGCAGCCGCGAGCACATCCCATTCCTCCTCTTTGAGCATCGATGGGGTGATGTAAAGTTCCTGCATTTGAGTACCCAGACCGAAGCCGCTCCAGATTTCGTTTGCTAGGTCGTCTCCCTCAGTGGTCATGAGCCCGCGTGCCCCCTTGTTGTAAATGACGCCGTGGGTCATGAGCGAATTGATGGGGAACAGCGGGGATGCAGCGACATTGTTGGCGTATATTTGCGAATCACGGAAGGTAATCCACTGATTACGTTTGCTGCCCTCACCGCAGAACTCGTGGTCCCAATTGCCGCGCCAGATCGAATCGGCGATACTGAACCAGAAGGGCGAAGCCCAAGTGCCGGTTGTCAGGTTGATGTAGAGGTCGGGGCGTTCATCGCGCAGTTCCTCGATCAGGGCGATGATCGCCTCAAAGTCGGAGCCGAACTTGGAACCTTCCGCCGGGGCAGCCTCATCAGAAGTGCCGTCCAGCTTAAAGTGGTTGATACCGTTTTCGCGGATCATGTGTAGGCACATATCGCGGAAATACTCGTAATACTTGGGACCGGAGAGAGCAAAGCCGCCCTCATTCGTTTCATATTTCCCCTTCGCGGCAGCCAGACGCTTCTCTCTCGGTCCTCCATAGCCGCCCCATGGGGAAAACCACACGCCGGGAGAAGCACCGTAACTCTCCGCTAATTTGCGGATGTTACGGAATTCATTGGGCAGACCTTTGTGGAACTTCCACAGCGTATTTGTGTCATCCCACCCGTCATCGAAGAGGAAGGAATCCATCTCGACACCGCGTTTTTTCACCAGTTCTTCCCCGAAAAGACGCACGGTATCCATGGCATCTTTCTCATTGTAAGGAGTGAAAAACCCGATGTCATACCACGTGTTGTAATTCAAGAAAGGCGAATAAGCGCGGGCACGCTCGGCGTTCAAGTAGGCCAGTTGGAAAGTGCGACGCAGCTGCCCCGGCACACAGAAACCGAGCACGGCAGAGAAGTGACCTTCCGCGCGCCTCGGAATATCCGTCTTGCGCACCAGTGAGCAGGTAAAACCGGAATCTGACACCTCGCCGAGCCCCATCGGGTGTTCCATCCCGGCAAACAAGCGGTTACCGGATGCCACGACCGGGGCACCCTTGACTTTGCCTTCAACGCGCGCTTCCTTCGCCTGAATATCCAGCAGGGTTATTTTCCGCAGCGGCATCGCATCCTGCTGCGCTGTTACATCTAAACCGACACGAACGTACGGTTTCCCCTCCCGCAGCTCCAGCCACCACGTTAACTTTGTTCCGTCCGCCGGAAGGGCGAAGGGCACCTTGATTCGGCTTCCGGCGACGCGCTCCACCAGCCTCCGCGCGTCTTTCTGACCCTCCAGTTTTTCCGTCACGATCTCACCGCAGAGCAAATCGCCTGCCGTCAGCAAATGACTCGTATCCGCCACCTTCGTCGCTGAGCAGGCTTCATCCGTAACCGTATCCAGCACAGTCAGGCAGAAAATGTTCTTGCCGAGGCTGTACGTCCGCCCATTTACCTTGTCAACGATGGACACATTCACGAGCTTGCGTCCGACTTTTTCTACTATTACGGAAATCAATTCATTTTGGAGCATCGCAGTATTTTCATTAGAGGTGGTGTGACTTACCGTGCTTGCCGGAGAACTATGACTTTGCGCGGCACACACGCCGCACACGGACATCCCCAGCATCGCAAGGCCTGTTATGATACGATAAGAGGTCATGCCCCCATTGTGCCACAACATGCCCCTCCGTTCAAGACCAAAGTGGGAGGGCGAACGAGGAACCACACCTGTCCCAAATAAATCAGGCACTTAGTGGTGGGCGGTGACTTTAAGGCAGGAAGACATGGGGGAGATCAAGTACGAGGTACTTCGTACCTCTTGTTGAGCGTTTGTAACCCGCATGGGGATTAACATGGCGGCGTTTCTCGAGAATTTTCTTGGGACAGGTGGGGCACGGCGGAGCTGTGTCCACAGTGAGGAGGCACAGGCGGAAGGGGGCAGACCTACAAGGCCACGTAGCGAGTGCGCAGTAGATCGGCATTTCGGTGTCCCATTTCGTATTGCAGAGCGCGATAGTCGTGGTGTATACGCAAATGATTGGTGGCAAATGTATGGCGCAGGACATCCGGTTGCCAAGGGGAACCCTGTTCGCTCGTCCAACCGGCTACTCGGTGCAGTTGGGTCCAATGACGTTCCCAGTTGGGTGGGCAGAGTCTGCGAGGTTGCGTTGCATTGAGGGTGCGTTGCGCATGCCGCAGCACGGCACATAGGGCTGGTTGAATGGTGACTTGGCGTGCTCCGCCGGTTTTGCTGTGCTCGGGCAGGATAGTAATGACGCCTTCGCGCAAGTGCACTTGCTCCCACGTTAGCCGCGCCACTTCCTTCGGTCGCACGCCGGCATAGAGCATGATTGCCACTGCCGGTAAACAAATCCCTCCTCGATACTTCTCGGCTGCGGTGATAAGTCGCTCCGCCTCCTCCTGCGTGAGAGGGCGTATGGGATGCTCCTTCACGACCGGCACGGGTACGGCGCGTGCAGGATTTTCCGCGCACCAACCGTGGCGAATGGCTGCCGCAAAGATAGCGGAAAGGGTCGTGCGCGCTTTGCGGCACTGGACGGGTGTGCTGCAAGCCTGCTCGATCCATTTCGCACAGTCCGTCGCACAGATATTGCGTACGCGGTGCCGCGCTAACCCGGGGCATTTGCGCATGAGACGTGCCGCCATATAACGCAAATCGCTTACAGTCCGTTTGCGTCTTCCGCGCTTCTCGCAGTCGCTCAGTGCGGATTCCACCGCCCGCGCGAAGCTCACGGTCTTTTCCCGGCGGTGCAGCTCCCGCTCCCCCACCGCTATGCACTCGTAGGCGCGTTTTATTCGTCCCCGTCCGGCTTTGAGTGCTGCTCTCGCCACTAGGGCAGCTTCCACTACGTCCACGCCCGTCCTGCGGAGTATTTCCACAGCGACTTCGACATCTGTACATTTGTTGTTCTCTGATTGTTTGATGATTTCATTCATGGTCCTTTGTTGGTTGTCTCGCTCATGCTGTACGTATTCCGAATACGTGCGTCAAGCCGGAAAATTCATGTTTATTCGCCATATTTTTTCGATGTTGCATGGTTCGAGTGAGTGATTTGTGTTTTGTTTTATATGCTCTGAACGTATAATAGTCAACAACTTTAGTTTGACGCTGTACGTATTCGGAATACGCTAGAATGCCCCCGGGGACGTCTCAGGTCATGAACAAGCACGCAAGTCAGCCGGATGTAAAATACTTTGTCATTAATCTTCCGAATGCGTGGGAACGCCGACATTTCATGCTCGAGCAAGCTGCGCATTTTGGTCTGCAATTCAACTTTGTTCCCGCCATTGCGGGTAGAGAGTTAACCGATGAAGAGCGTTCGCATTATGACCGGGAAAAAAGGAATCGCTGCATGGTGGGGGACTTGTCAGACAATGAAATAGCGTGTACACTCAGCCATCGAAAGGCATTGAAAGCATTTCTGGACAGTGGAGCGGCGTACGGCGTCACCCTCGAGGATGATTCTCTGCTCATGCCGCATTTTACGGCAGCCATTGACGAGCTGGTCTACCATCTCCGTGGCTGGGAAGTTGCCAAATTGTATACTTGTGACGGTAAACTGTATCCCCTGATGAATAGACGCCGATGTAAAGGCGCAATTGTACACGCAGTCCTTCCCAAAAAAATCATGTGGGGATCACTGGCATACATGTACACCCAGCGAGGGGCAAGGGTCGTGTACGAAAGACTCGAGACTTTTTGGCGACCGAGTGACGCGCAAATTGGGGAAATATTGTTGCGGGAAAGGGTACCGGCTATCGGTGTTACGCCGAGCCCCGTTGGGCTCTCTGAACTGAATGATCACAGTTGCATTGACGCGGACGCTCGGGGAAGGAGTGGAAGCGGAGATGCTCCTTTTAAGAAGCGACGCAGGTCTTTCGTGCAGTATTGCCGCTACCGTTTCCATGTCACCATGATATCATGTAAGAAATTGGGTATGAGGCGTCTCATGCGGCGATTGCTACGAAGAGAAGGAATCTAGTAAGTCATGGCTTCCCAGAGAGTATGGGGGCGAATCAATGCAGTCGTGAGAGGTTGAAGCCCCCTCGGTGCGCAGAGCGTCTGTAACCCGCATGGGGATTAGCATCGCGGCGTCTTTCGAGATTTTTATTGGGACAGGTGTGGTGTGGGCTAGACGTGGTGGCATGTCAGGTGAACTTGACCGAGAGGGAGAGGTGTGCTGGATTGGAATTGGTGGCAAATGTATGGCGCGGGACATCCGGTTGCCAAGGGGAACCCTGTTCGCTTGTCCAACCGGCTACTCGGTGCAGTTGGGTCCAATGGCGTTTCCTGTTAGGTGGGCAGAGTCTGCGAGGCTGCGTTACATTGAGGGTGTGTTTCGCCCGCCGCAGCACGGCACGTAGGACCGGTTGGATAGTGACTTGGTGTGCCCCGCCGGTCTTGCGGTGCTCGGGCAGGATAGATATGACGCCCTCGTGTAGGTACACTTGCTCCCACGTTAGCCGCGCCACTTCCCTTGGTCGCGCGCCGACATAGAGCATGACTGCCACTGCCGGTAAACAAATTCCTCCCCGATATTTCTGCGCTGCGGTGATAAGTCGCTCCGCTTTCATGGTCTCTTCTCTGCTGACTCGTTCATGCTGTGCGTATTCCAAGTACGTACGTCAAGCCGGAAAATTCATTTTGATTAGCTATATTTTTTCGGTGTTGCGTGGTTCAAACGCGTGATTTGTGTTTTGTTTTATATGCTCCTAGCGTATAATAGTCAACAACTTTAGTTTGACGCTGTACGTACTTGGAATACGCTATAATGCTCCCGGAGCCCACACGGGGCAAGCAACCGCCATGGAAAGGAGAAGATTCATCGAACACGTAGCCGGGTTAAGGGGAGTAGCCATCCTGCTGGTTGTCTTATTTCACGTATTCGGGCAGGGGGTGTGGGCGAACGGCTATCTCGGGGTTGACATCTTTTTGGTCATAACAGGATACCTCATGATTTGGACACGATTAGCTGAGTCCGAGAGGACCGGGTGGCAAGGTTTTTTCGCCTACCTTCTGCGACGGATACAACGCATTGTCCCGCCGATGTTGGTAGTCATTCTCGTTTCCGTGCTTGTCGGAATGCTGCTTTTATGGTGGAAGGACGCGGATTTACAAAGCAAACTCGGCTATGCGGCATGTCTGGCAAGAGTCAATGTAGCACTCCGGCATGAGTTTGCGAACTACTTTGCGCCCGACGCAGGCTACATACCCTTGCTACATCTGTGGTACCTTTCTGTAATTTTACAGGTATACCTGCTGTACGCTATTGGGAATCAGGTGCTGCAACGTCTGCCGCGCGGGATTATCGTAGTGGTACTAACCCTTCTCGGTGCCGCTTCACTCCTGTATAACTACAACACCCCCTTGGTAGAGCTGCTCGCGTTCTTGGGAGTTCCGACGGAGAACTTAGGAGTAGACGTATCGTATTATCAAACACTACCTAGGCTTTGGGAGGTGCTTGCCGGTGGACTCGTTTGTGTCCTCCCCGACCTGAAGCGCGCGTGGCTTACGTGCTTCGCTGTTATTGTGGGGCTAGTCGGTGTGCTGATTGCCGTGTTTTCGCCCGTCATTCTCGGAGCAAATACATTGGCGCAGCTGCCCCATGCGCTCATCGTGGTGCTTGGCACCGTGCTGCTCCTGCGCTATACTCCCCAATGTCGTGTTGTCCACAAGGTATTGAGTCACAGGTCTCTCGTATGGCTCGGTCGCATTTCTTTCTCGCTCTATCTCGTGCATTTACCTGTAGTAGTATACATGCGCGTATGGACGCTTGGACAGCCGGGGCTGTGGGTGGAACTCTTGATGCTCGTCATTTCAATACTGCTAGGCTACCTGTTTATGGTGGGAGTGGAGAGGAGGCACATACCGTTTTGGGCTACCGTGGTACTCTGGGGCATCACCCTTATCCTATGCCGCGCCGGACGTAAAACAGGTGGGTTTAGAAATTATTTACCCGTGAGCAATTGGGAAATGCCTTCATACACAGAGTGGAAAATGTGTGATGATGAGCCACTATCTAAGGGATTGACCACGGATTGCTTTCCCCGTAGTATGGATATCTTCAATGTCATGAACCAGCTGGACAGGGTTCCGGGTAAGGTAAGTACGCCCCTCATGGTCATGGGAAAAGAACAAAAGCCCGTCACATGCGTCCTCATAGGTGATAGTCACGCTGCTTCAATCTACGCCGGAATGGATGCGGCTCTGAAGGATGAACAGATATCCGGGGTTTACCTGTCCTCGCACCTCGGTCCCTTTCACGGTTGGCAAGGTGATAAAAAGTCGAGGCAAGGCGCGGTGAGCGAAAGGAAAAAAGCTTTCATGCGGTGGTTACGTTCTCACACCACTATCACGCACGTTATCGTAGCCCAGAGGTGGCACGTTCATTTCGACGCCGAACCTCAGCAAAAGGAACACGAGTTGCGCTTGTTTCTGCGAGATGTTCGTGATACCGGGAAAAAAGTTGTTCTCATAGGACCTGCCCCGGAATTCCCCGATCAATCCCTTCTCCTGCACTTCGATAAAGCGTTCACGTTACGCCACATCAGCCCAGCGGAGGTGGAAAAGACCGCTGCCGTCTGCGGTGCCGATTTCTATCTTCAAATTAATGAGACGACTTTGTCTATTTTGACTAAGCTGCGGGACGAGGGACTGTGCGCCCTCATCGAACCATTGAAAGCACTCCGGTCGGGGGAAACTTTTCGAACGGTGCAGGACGGCAAGCTGATAATGGTGGACGATAACCACATGAACGCCGGTTTATCTGTCCCCCTCATGCAAAAACTCCGCCCCTTTCTCCGTGCAGCCCTCAAGTAAAATAAAGGTAGAAAATAGGAGCTACGTCATATTTATCGGATTTATTTCTGAAAAATGGTGTCATGTTAATTCCCATGCGGGTTTCACACGCTCTGTTGTTTTTGGTAGAGTGTGAAGAGATGTTTCATTCGGGAGAGTTCATCCGCAAATTTGTGCCCATAGGCGGCGTCCACGGCGGCGTCAAGGGCTTTGTGGGCGCGGCGGAGGTCGGGGGGCATGAGCAGCGGGTCGTAGAGGTCGGCGAGGGTGCCAATGGGGTATTTGTTTCGGGTGGCGAGCACAGCTTGAGCGAGGGCTTCTATCTGTACCCGTTGGGCTGCGGTGGGGGTAGGCCACGGGAAGTTGTTGTAGACGATGGACGCGGAGTAACTGTAGCGCAATTCGAGGCGACCGGCGACGGTACGCATCCAAGCCATGTGCATGGCGGAGGTGAGGATGCCGAAGTGGTAGACAGTGGCATCAGGGATGATAAGGAGGGTGTTACCGGCGATTGTTTCGGCGTTTGAAAACATCATGGGGATGTATTCGCGACGTTCCGAGGAGACGACCGGAATGGCGAGAAACGAGTCCGGATTATTGGTTTCGCGGAAGAGTGCCGGAGAGTCAGCAAGTTTGCGTCTGCCGGGATCGGGGGAAGCGAGTCGGGCAGCTTTGCACGCGGCAATACGTGCTATGACGAGCGGCATGGAGCGCAGGATGTCCGGTGGGACGTCAACGAGCCAGAGGCAGTAGCGGGCTTTACCGTTGATGAGTTCACTTGACCCCAAGAAACGCTTGATATAGTCCTTGGCGCGAGGCTCACGGACGATGAACTCGTCGTAATCTTCGGCTTCGATAATGAGGTGTCCCCCATCTGTCGGTCTGTTGCCGTTGATCATTGCTGGCGCGTGGCATACGGGCTTCTTCCGAGACTCTACGAACACGCGAGGGGCATCCATGAGGTAGTTGTTAATTTGTGCGGCGGGGTGAGGGGTGCCGAATTCATCAAAAATGGTGCAGTGGGAGGGTTGTTGAGAGGAGAGGGCAACGATGACGCAGTGCACGGTTGCCATATCACCGGCTTCGTTGGTCCACTTGAAGGTGCGGTAGGCGAAGGGGATGTAGGCACCGAGATCGGTCATGAGCGGTTTCCAGAGGGAGGAGGCTTGTTCCCCCTGCACGATGGAGTTGGTGGCAACGAACGCCGCACGCGTGGTGAGGTCTGCTTGCATGAGCTGAGCCGCCCTGTAGAACCACGCTCCCACGTAGTCGATTTTACCCCACGCGCGGAGGTGTCCGAGGGTGCGCTGCATGTCGTTCCTCTGCTCCGGGGTCTTGTGGGAATAGCCTACAAAGGGTGGATTGCTGATAATGTAATCGACATGGTGTCCCGGCACGTTTTCTAACCAATCCACGGCGAGGGCGTTGGCTTCGCGGATGTTGTCACAGCTTTCCAGCGGCGGGAAGTCGGGTAGCTTTTTCGTGGTGAACTCCCGTGTTTCTCTCCACATCTGGGCGGCGGCTATCCACAGGGCGGTTTTCGCTACCGCCGCAGCGAAGACGTTGATTTCGATGCCGTAGAATTGGTTGACGGAGACGAGCGCGCCGAAGTCGAGTGCCCCCTGCCCGGCGGCGAGGTTTTGCCGGGCTTCGTTCTCGAGACGCCTCAGGGAGATAAAGGTTTCGGTGAGGAAGTTGCCGGTACCGCAAGCGGGGTCAAGGAAAGTGAGGGAAGCGAGCTTAGCGCAGTAGGCTTTCAGTTTGCGCGCGCGGGCGATGCCGGGCTTCTCCTTCTTCGTCAAAATGTCAGCGAGCTCAGCTTTCAAGGCGTCCAAAAAGAGCGGGTCGATGACTTTGTGGATATTTTCGACGGAAGTGTAGTGCATGCCGTCCATGCGGCGGGTCCTCGGATTGATAGTGCTTTCAAAGAGACCGCCGAGGATGGTCGGAGAGATGTCTGCCCAATGAAACCCGGAGGTGGCTTTGTCCTCGATGAGGGCGCAGAGCTCGGCATCGAACGACGGCACGTAGTCCTTTTCTACCCCGTCGAATAGTCCACTGCTGACGTGCGGAAGGGCGAGGGGTGCCGTGTCGAGGGGATCGCGCCGCGCGGGCGGGACATTGAGTGCGCGAAAAAGGCGTAGCAAGAGGGCGCGCTTGCCGGTTGCGTCAGACGTGCTGCGCAGATAATCCGAGAATTGCCCTTGAGCAAAGAGTCCGGCATCCTCCGCGTAGAGGCAAAAGACAAGTCTCACGCAAAAGCGGTTGAGCTGCCGGAGCACGGGATCATCGATCGGCTTCGGACACCGTTTTAGGAGGGCATTGTAAATCCGACCGATGAACTTCCCGGCGCGCAACGACACCACTCTCTCCTTGTCGATACGTGCGGATACAGAACCAACGGACTGCGACGCCATGACGCAAAGAGCGTAGCACAAGACAGCGGGGAATGCAAGATCAGACGCTCTGCGTACTAGGGGGGCTTCAACCTCATGGGTGCATTGATTTATTCCCCTCGCGTCGTTTCGGCTTTGCCCCCTTCCAACTCCCCCGCGCAACTTCGTTGCGCCTAACTTCTTCACTTCGTACTTCGTACTTCGTACCTCGTACTTGATCACCTCCCCGTCTTCCTGCCACAAAGTCATCGCCCACCACCAAGCCTTTAGTTTATTTGGAACAAGTGTGGTACTCGCGTATGCCGCATGTGCTCGGGCATTGACGGAGCGGGCGGGAGGTGGTAGAATGGGGGCATACAAAAAAGCGGTTATGATACAGACAGATTTTCTCGTGGTAGGCAGTGGGGTGGCGGGA
>CAYWNS010000068.1:0-11023 GCA_964459715.1 uncultured Akkermansia sp. | reverse complement strand
CTTTCCCGATGGAGTACAGCAGCACCGGGTTTTCAAATTGGCTGACCGCGTCCCGAAAAATATGGATGCTTTCGGCTTCCAGTTGCCGCAATTGACTGATGGTATGTTGTCCGCTCATTGTCGTGTAGTTTAGTTTCTCGGGCGATGGTGCAGTCCGCATTCTTTTTGTTCCGGGGCTTCCCACCACCAACGCCCCGCGCGGATGCTCTCCGTGCGCTTCACCGCCCGCGTGCAGCAAGCACAACCGATGCTCGGGTACCCCACATCGTGCAGACGATTGTAGGGCACGCCCCACGCTCGGATGTAGTCCCAGACATCTCGCTCGCTCCAGTCGAACAGCGGATTAACTTTCGTGACACCCCGCTCGGCATCTTCTTCCACCGCTTGCAACTCCCGCCGTGTGGGGGATTGCTCCGCCCGCAACCCGGTGACCCAGACTTTCTTCCCCCGCAGCAGTCGCTCTAGGGGCTCGAGTTTGCGCACCGCGCAGCATGCCCGCCGCGCTTCCACACTCTCCCGGTACAGCGCAATGCCCCGCTCGTTCACCAGCTCCTCCAGTGCTTCGTGACGCGGAGTGTATGCCCGCACGCGTATCCCGTAATGCTTCTCGGTTGCCACCCAAACTTCATACGTCTCCGGGTACAGCCGCCCCGTGTCGATGGTCGCCATCTCTATCCCCAAACCGCCCCGGCATATCATGTCCGTCACCACCTGATCCTCCGCGCCGAAGGATGTCGTGAACACGAGCTCTCCGACCCTTTCCGTCGCCCATCTCGCCAGCAGTTTCCCGCCGCTCTCTCTTTCTCCTGAATCTGTCATATCTTCATTAATCCTATCGGAATTGCGGGCTTTGTATATACCCAGCTCATTCTTTTGTCAACCTTTTTCGTAAAAATAATGATGATTTTTCACACTCGTCCCAATTGCCCACCCGCCACAAGTACGAGGTACGAAGTGGCAAAGCTGTGTGGTGGCGGATGAGGGTGGAATAAGAGGCAGGGAGTGGCGCGCAGGAAATTATGCAAAGCGTGCAATTTTGACTTGCCAAAGCGAAGCATTCGGTGTAGACTACGCTCCGCGCACAAATGGTACCTATAGTTCAGCGGTAGAATATCAGATTGTGGTTCTGAGGGTCGTGGGTTCGAATCCCACTGGGTACCCGGAGAGTTTTGGATGCCGGGCGGGAGAGGAAGCTTGCCCTAGGGGTGTAAGATGCTTAGATGTGCGAAGGTTCTGTCGCGGTGGAAACGGAAATACAGGGTACCCGAGTTGGGTGCGGCGGGGTTGCGCAGACGGAAATAAAGAGGGCAGGGAGGTTCCCCCATTTCATTGGTTACTGCCCGAGATGCTGCGATTGCCACGGCTGTAGCTGTTGCGGGAGGGCGTAGCAGATTGACCGGCGATGATACGCGAGAGGATGGGCAGGAGGTGTTTCATGACAATGCGGTTGCCGTCTGCGGTGATATGGACGCGGTCGGGGGTACGGATATCGACGCGTTCGCCGGAGGCGCGTCTGCCCTGCAGACAGAAGTGACCGTGGCTATCGCAGAGAGCGGCGCGGGTATCGATGTAGGGGATGGAATAACGGCGGCAGATACGACGCATGAAGTCATTGATAATGACGAGAGTGGCATCGGTTCTGGAACTATGAGCCACAGCCGGGGGACCCATAAGGATGAAGCGGGCGTGGTAACGGCGGGAGAGATTAACGATTTGCGCGATTTTACCGTAGTAGGCGATCAGCCACGATTTACTGCCGGGTTCACCGGCTTGGGGCATACGGTAGATGCGCTGCGAATCGTTCGTACCGATCCACATGACAACGATGTGGGGCTGATCACTGCGGAGGTGTTCTTCCAGCACGCGAGGCCAGTCGTAGAAATCCGGGCGGGCAAGACCGGAGGACGATTTGCCGATAGGAAACAGCGTAAGATTGGTGTAACCGCTGAGTTCCTTGCGCAATTGGGGTCCCAGACTTGCCATGAGCGAATCTCCTGCTAAGAGGACACGCACGGGGCGGGGAAGGGAACCGGTACCACCGGACTGCAGCTGCCACTGGGCACCACCCACTGAGCAGGAAGAGCTCAAAAGCAGACAGGCAAAGAGAAAAAACACGGATAATGAACGGATGTAGATCATAGGAGTTAATGAGGAAAGGATGTGGGAGCACGCTTCGTCCTTTTTTGGGGACGCAGACTATACGCACTACAAGTGAACACAACGGGAACGCGATGAATCTTCGCCAATTCGTCTTGGCTTAGGTGGTGCTCCGGGTGGGCAATGTAGAAAGCGTAGAGGTGTTGTTCGATGAGGGGCAGGAGGTGTTCGAGCAGTTTTTTATTGCCCTGATCGGTAATGTGGACGAGGTCTTTTCTGCGCAAACGGGTCAGTGTGCCATGGAAGTCACCGTAGGGTTCAAAGCGACCTTCTTCACCGGAGAAAATGAGGTCCGTGTGAAAGATGGAGATGCCGTGATTTTCGCAAAAGGAGTGCTGAACCTGTCGAGTGTCGCTCAGATGTTTATTGAATTTTGGACTCGCCGACGGTAACTCCACCCAGATGATGTCGGCTCCGGCTTGGTGCACGATATCCACCAGCTCTGCCATTTTGTCAGCGTAGGCAGCCCGCCAATTTGCGCTACCCACGGGCACGTAATGCTTGCCAACGAGGACGGGCATGCCGTCGTTGGCACCGATAAAAAAGACCGCTAGGTCCGGTTTATGGCGGCGGACGACATCCGACAGGTGTTCGGGCCAGTTGAAATAATCCGGGCGGCAGAGACCGGTGGAATATCTGGCACTGATGATGAATTCAAGCCCCATGCGGTGGCTCATAGCGCGGTGAGTCATAGGACCTAAGGCTTCCATGAGCGAATCCCCCACCATGAGAATGCGGCAGCGCATGGGCGGAGTAATTTCCCCCTCTGCCAAGGTCGCCTGAACTGCGGGTGAAACTTCCGGCTTCGCATCCGCGTTGGCGGTGCTACCCCCCGGCTGTTCCCTGTCATTACCTACTTCAGGTTTCGAGGCGATACTTTCCGATGGCTTCGCGGGCGTGTCCTGCGGTGCCGCCGCATGTACGTCGACGACCGACCAACGTAAAGCACCGACTGAAAACATGTCGCGCGGAAAGGAGAAAGAGAACCTCGGGGGGGCAGGGAGAAAAGGGGAGGGAGTGAAGATACCGGAATATTTTGCGCGCTCACAGTCATGACCGCTTTCACGAGTCAACGGCGGTTCAGGTTCCGCCTCTCCGTCCGCTGAGCCCTCTGCCGACTGTGCACAGCTATCTTCACGGTTCGAGACCTGCGCCTCTGACGACTCCGTGGGCGGGACTTGCGGTGTTGACGGATGGGCAACGCACGCCGTGCTGCATGTTTCATCCTCCGCGAGTGTTGTTGCGGGAGGAGGAGTATCGGGGAGAGATTGCTGCCGGGACAGCAGCTCACCTCCTCCGGTAGATTGCTCAAGAAGAGAAGACGCGGAATCGGCGAGAGACAATTCTGCTTGGTTGAGGGCGGGGAGGTAGACCGACGCACTCACGTGTTGCAAGAGACGGACAGAGGCTTGAACTTGAGCGTGGAAGGCAAGCTCATGCTCCTCCACCCAGCGAGCACACGCGGAGACATTTTGGAGGAGCAATACTGTGGCAGCGCAAAGGGATGCGCCGCACAGAGTAACACCTACGGGGAGTTTGAGGGAAGACGGAAGCATCAAAAACGAGTATAGATAAAGGGAAGGACGCCGTCCGGACCGAGGTTCATCACCAGAGCGATGCCCAGCCCGACCAAAGCACCCTGAAGTGCCCACGGCAGAAAGCTCATCACCCGGACAGCGGCACGATACAGGGCGGCTCCGCAGAAGGAAAGAGCCAACCCCCACACGGTTGCCAGAAGCACAGCGGCGGAAAAGCCCGTGCCATCGACCGCGCATTTTGTCGCGCGACTCAAGACCGCCAGGGCATCCGGCAAACTTTCAGCCCGGAAAAACACCCAGAGCAGGGCAACCGAGTGCAGCGTTAGCAGCCAACTTACGACGCAAGCGAGACTACGGAGAAGAGAGGAGCGCACGTGCCAACCGGCAGAGAGGCGATGCCAAGCGTGCACGAGAGCCAGACCCAAGCCGTGCAGACCTCCCCACACGAGGAAACCAAGAGAGCTGCCGTGCCAAATGCCACCGATGAGCATGGTGATGAGTAAGTTGAGGTAGCGATTGCCCTTGCGACTACCGCCAAGGGGGATGTAGAGATAATCTCGCAGCCAAGTGGAGAGGCTGATGTGCCAGCGGTGCCAGAATTCCTGTAGACTGAGAGAGCGGTACGGAGCGTCAAAGTTTTTGGGGAGCTGAAAACCCATGAGCTGCGCTACCCCCATGGCGATGTCGGTGTATCCGGAAAAGTCGCAGTATATTTGCACGGTGTAGGCGTATATCGCCATGAGCACTGCCACCGAGCTGAAATCGTCCGGACCCGCAAAGACAGCATCCACCAAATGACTCTGCAGGTAGGTAGCCAGCACGACCTTTTTGAACAAACCGCTCAGAAGGAGAGACGCACCCACCGGAAAAGCCTCCGCCTCAACCCGGCTCGTGCGGAGCTGCGGGAAAAAGTGGTTTTCTCGCATGATGGGACCGCTCATGACCGTTGGAAAGAAAGAGAGAAAGCAGAGTACCTCGGCGAAGCCGCGCGGGGGTAGGTTGGAGTCGCGATAGTGATCAATGGTGTAGGAAAGCCCTTGAAAGCTGTAAAAAGAAAGACCGATAGGTAGGACGAGCTCGGCAAGGCGCGAGTTGAGGAGCCACGTGGCATCCGGTCCCAAAAGCTCGACCACCTCCAGAGCCGCCGTTTCGTAATACTTGAAGAATGCGAGAAGGAGGACATGAATCGCCACCACAGCACCGACGAGCAGCACCCGAGTGCGCTTGGTACGACCGGACATCAGCCGGACACAGCCCCAGTTGACGAAAGCGATAAAAAAGAGGAACGGGAGATTGCCGACGCCCGTCAAACCGTAAAATAAGATATTGACAATCAATAAATACCATATATAAATACGACTGAACCGTCGTACGCACCACCCGAGGCACAGCACAGGCAGGAAGAAGAGCACGAAGTCAGCGGTTATGAAGTTCACGGCAAAAAACCGCGCAAGTTCTACCACATTGGCTCGGGAAAAGCAAGGTAAATCCAAATTTGTTCCAAGAAAAGGGGTCTGCGTCGGATTTGCTGGTCGGAAAAATTGTAGCATAAGAGGAAGGATTGTCGGAGTTTGAGAAAGAGATAGTTTATGTCAAACAAGCCGCAACTCCGTGCTTGAATGCGGCTTATCTCAGCATTCATTGACTCGGTGCGCGCGGAGTTAATTTTGTAACGTATTGAATTGATGATTTCATTGAACTGACCGCATATCTTGGTCGCAAAGTTGGCAATCTTCTCCACTTTGGAGCTCACCGCTAGGCACATCCATCGGATAAAACTCCATGTGGCTGCACTGACCTCTTTTTGCTTGGAAATGTCTCGGAATTGCCCCTTGAGTATACAGGCGACACCAATGTTCCTATTACGTGCGAGCAGCTCATCGAGTTGGGCTTTGTCTGCCTCATCTACGTTTTTGGGTGCCTTGAGCAACAGATGTCGTGCCCCCGTCACCACACGTTGGAAAGTAGCTGAACGATCTTTGTCTTGCTCACTTCTGCGCGCACTATCGACTACATCGTTCATATTGCTCACGAGATGATAGGGATCGTAGCAAATAGCCACATTGGGGAGATATTGACGAGCCGCGCTACTGAACGCACTGGCACGGTCAACACCCGGATAAAGTATGTCTGCTCTTTGCCTTGCCGTAAGCGATGAGAAGGAGTCTCTCAAGCACTCGCCATTGCGCCCCGCTTCCGTGAATATGGGTTCAGCGGTTACGGCATTGAGCACGAGCGTCACGGAACCATGTCTCTTGCCCAAGTATTTTTCATCAACGAGGATTCCCGTTAATCCATTCATGCGCGCTTCAGGCATATCATGGGCAAGCACCCAGTGGTCTATGCGCTGCGCAGAACTGGGCTGACGCAGACCCGGGAAAAATAAGTGCCTAACGTAGGGAGAAGACTTTGTCGCGGGAAGCAGAGGGACGATTCATCCATACCTGCAAGGGGAGACGGTGGGGAAGGGAAAGTTTTTGCGGCGTCATCTCCCGTTGCACGCACGCATAACTTGTTCCCGTTCCCCGTCCGCTCCCCCTTGTGATTCCTTAGCATCCAAGCATCGATCGTCTCTCCTAAGTCGACCGAAAGGTGTCGGTGGGAATACGGTCAGAAGCTGATCTTATATCCCACAGTTGCGTCAAAGGTGGTCCAGCCGCTGCGCCACTCCACGGAGGCGTCGGCAAAGATACTTCCGGCGCGTAGTCCGAGCGGCACGGTGACCCCCGCGCCCACTTCGATGCCCACGCTGCCGACCTCGGCAGTTTCTACCTCACCGCGGCCCTTGTTACCCATGCCGACGAGCGCGTTTTCCGCCGTACCGGAGCGGTCACCGATGTCAGCCTTCACGAGGGCGCGGGTTTCCAGCAGCGTGGCGTGGTTGACCCAGTTCGCGCCCACGATCGTCTGCAAGCGGGCACCGGCACCGAGGGTCACGATATCCTGCGATATCTTGTTCACACTCAGCCCGGCATCGCTGCCATTCTCGGTGTAGCCGTCCAGAGAGACATGCCGCCACTCGATATTGGCGATGGGTTGCAGGGCGGTGCGACCTTCCTTATTGAACAAGTGAGTGTAGCCCACTTCGTACAAGGCACCGACCGCGTAGCCGTCCGTGCTCCCGCTCGTCCGGTACCTGCCGCTGCCGTAATTCACCGTACGGTTGATTTCCGCGTCCGCCAGACCACCGCTCAGCACGAAAGTATGAATCCACGGACCGCGAGTGGTATGCACCACCCCGGACAACCAAGTTGTATCCAAGCTTCCGTCGGCAGTTTCTGCGGCGTGCGGCTTCAGGTCGCCGTACATCGCGCTCACCGCGAGGGCGAAAACCGTGTTCGAACTCACGTTCATATCCACCCCGACCGTTCCGCCCCAGCTATTGAGGGTGAACCCGGGCAGGTACCCATCCTGCTCCAACTTATAGTACCCCGACTCCCCGTTGATCCACGCGTGGCGTATCAGGCTGGAGTTAAAGTCGTCTGCGTCCTTTTCGACACTCATCGAAGTAGAGCGGTTGCGAATGCTCTTCAACTGGCGGTGTATATCCTGTGCGAGAGCCGGACCGAGCGTAGCGATGGATGCTCCCGCCACCGAGGTCAGCACGCGCTCCATTCCGGCGGTGTCCCCGTTTTCGTACATCTGGATCAGGTCGTTGCCCGTGCGATAGAAATCCGAGCCCGGGTTCATCAACGCGTCGAAGAATGCCTGCGACTGCGACTTATCCTTCAGCGAATCCCAGACCATACCCGCCCCGGCTCGCCCGTTCTTCCCGGCTCCCGGTATTCCGCGCTCCCCGAGCAGTTTATTATCTGTCGCCTCGCTGTAGTCGATGATGACCTTGCCGCCCTCCGTATGCACACTCTGCTCCGTCAGGAAGTTCCCCGCGCCGGTGAAGTGCACACGGTCCTTGAACGCGTTCCAAGCGGCTTTATCACCCTCCGCCAGCGACACGCCGGTGTCGACGTGTGTGTTGCCCTTGACCATGCCGTCGCTGTTAAAGGTCAGGGAACCGCTTTTGATGTCGGCGAGGGTGGCGGCAAAGTAATTTTCGCCGATAGCCTTAGCCCCGAAGTCCACAGTCAGGTTGTTGCCGCCCAAGGTGATGTGCCCGAGGGTGAAGCGGTCACTGTCGCTGCCGCTCTTCTTATCCACCTTCACGGTCAAGTTGACCCCCTTGCCCAATTCCACATCCCAGGCACCCGGGTCCTCCGAGCTTCCCGCCGCGCTCTTAGCGTTATCGAACGTGAACGACGCCCCGTCCGCCACCTTCAGCGTCCCGGCATTGGGATTCCCGCCGTCCGCAGTCGGGCTAGGTGCCAGTGTGCCGGAGAAGCTCCCGTCGTGCACGGTCACCTTGCCTCCCTCGTTGCTTTCGAGCGTGCCGTTGCCGTTCAGGGCGGTCAACTCACTCTGATCGCGCCCGGTGTCCAGCGTGGCATTCGCGCCCACCTGCACGGTGATTCCGCTGAGTTGCGGGTCATCCGGCTTCCCCTCACCCGCCAGCGTCAGACTCGCCTCGCCGTCCAGCGTGAGAGTCCCGCTGTTGTCGCCGGTAATACCCGTGCTCTGCAGCGTGCTCTCACCCTGCAGCACCAGCTCCGCCCCCTGCGTCACCGAGATGTCGCCGCTGAAGCCGCCCTCGTTGCTTTCCTTAATCACCCCGCTCACCGTGGTCTTGCCACCGTCGGTGACCTCCAGACCGCGCCGTTTCTCGTTGTTCTCCGTATCCTGCGCGGTCGTGTAGGCAAACTCGAGGTCCCTCAGCTCGTTGGTACCGCCGCGCAGCACCAGCGCGCCTTCCTTGAGCTTCGTCGTTCCTTCCGCCATCGAGTAATTGCCGCCCACCGTCAGGGTACCCTTGCCGCTCTTGGTGAGGTCTACTCCCAGTTCCCCGGTGATGCTGCCCAAGAACGTGGTATCCTCACCCTGCACGTGCGTGCCGTCGGCTTCCGGCAGGTGCGGAACCCCGTTTTCATCCTCGAAGCGTCCGTCGCGTACCTCCCGCAGGGTGTTGTCCACCTCCACTTCCAGGCGATTTGTAGTCGTCTTGCTGCTATCGGCGGTATTCCGGATGACCAGCCGCGTCCCCTCGTCGCCTCCCAGTAAGTTCGGGATTCGTCCGTCCGGGGCATCCTTCACCGTCGCGCCGTTCCAGTCCAGCGTCAGCGTCTTCCCGTCCAGCACGACGGTTGCCCGCTTCTCCCGCAAGTCCTCCGGCGTTACCGAATGCTCCGGGTCGCTGTTTTCGGCGTCATCCATCACCACATACAGGTCTTTCGCGCTGCCGTTCATCTGCAAACCATCGTCCGTGAACGTGTAATTCGTTCCCACAATGACCTGCATCAACTGCGCCACATTGTCGGTCATCTTCATCCAGTCGAGCACCGTCCCCTCGTGCGTCCACGTCCCTCCATCGAGCGCGCGTACGTACAGCGAGTTATGCTCCCGGAACCACCTGATCACGCTGTAGTCGAACGCCAGTTGCAAGCCGTTTGCCGTGGCATTGCCCGCCGCGAGCTCGACAGTGAAGCCGCTGCCTTGGACGAGAGCCTGACCTTTCGGCTCCGCAGCCGTCTCGCTCCACGTGTTATTTTCGGCATTCTGCGGCGTGAAGAACAGAGACAGAGCTTTCTCCGCGCCCACGGTGTAGCTGCCGCCGTTCAGGCCTCGGAGTGTCCCGTAGCCATTGACCGCGATGCCGTCAAACGTCCCGATATTCATGCCGTTCACGTCCACGATACCGCCCTGCGGGTTTGCCGCCGCCACCGGCGCGACCCCACTCGTCGGCACCGGCGCGGTGTCCACGAAGATTCTGCCGCTGCCCTTACCGCCCGTGAAGCCGCCTTGTCCCAGCGTGACATTGCTCAGCGTGATGTCGCCGCCCGTCACCTGTGAGCCCACCCACGTCACGGCACTCGTCGCGCTTCCCAAGGTGATGCCGCCTTTCCCGCCGTCCAGCTTCGTTCCGCTGCCGTTACTCGGCTCCCGCGAGGTCACGAACAGCTCGCCGCTCCCGTCATTCCTCAGGGTAAGGTCCGTGCCGCTCACCTTGCCGGTGAGGGTGACATCCGCGTCCCCTCCGTCCACCGCCACCGTACCGCCGTTGCCGCTCACCGCCGCGCCCACAGTGCCCCAGGCTACGGCATTCCCGCTCAGCACCAAGCACGTGCCCGCTCCGTCCGCCGCCACACTTCCGCTGAACTTGCTCAGGTCTCCCGTGAGCCCCACCTGCCCGCTTGTCGCTTTCAGGGTACCCTTGCCGCTGACCGCTCCGCTCAACTCGACGGTAGTTTCCAGCGTGGCAAGCTGCGTCTGCGTCCGTGCCGACACATCCAACTCCCCGTCGAGCCGCACATCACCGCTCAGCTCGCTCTTGCTGTGGGGGAATTCCGCCGTGACATCCAGTGTCAGCTTCCCTTCCGTCACCGTGATCGGTCCCTGGTGGACCGTCGCCGGTACCGCGCTGTCTCTCCACCGGAGCGTAAACTGTCCGTCTCCGCTCTTCTCGATACCCTTTTCCAGTGCCAACTTCACGCCGCCGGTAGGTTCGCCCACCGTATTCCCCCACGTGGTACCCCTCGCGTCGGCTCCCTCGACGAGTACCCTCACTCCGCTCGCGCTCTCATCGGCGAGCACCCTGTCGCTGAGGTCTTCCGTCGTGCTGCTCGAGTCGTACCTGAGCTGCCCGCCTACGAACTTCACATGTGTGTTTTCCCCGAGCACGCCGTCCTCCTGCACGTTCAACGTGCCCCGTGCCTTGTCATCTCCTTGGAGTACCACCAGTGTGTCTTTCCTGATACCCTTCAGCTCGACATTCAGGTTCAGGCTCGCGTCTTTTTGCACGACGAGGTTGCCGTCTGTCACGGTCAGGCTGTCTTTGACATCATCCTCCTTCCCGGTGAAGGTGTAGTCACCTTTCTCCACCCACACGTGCTTCGCTTTCACCTCGCCGTCTAAGAATACGTCTCCCTGTCCCGCTCCGTCAAAGGTCACGTTGTCTTCCGCCTCCGGTGCCTTTCCGTCCATCCAGTGCGAATCTCCTGTGTGCCCGGCAGACCAAGTGTTGTCTCCGCCACCTTTCCAGACAAAGCCTACGTCTTTCGTGAAGGTCAACAGCCCATCGGTGCTCAGCTCCGGTACTAACTGGTTTGTGATCTCTACCTCGATGTCGAAGTAGGGCTTCCACCACCCTGCATCAGAGCTGACGTGTAACGCCTCCCAAAGTTTCTTAAAGTTCTCTGCCTCAAATAACTGATAGGAAGGCGGAAGTGAAGCCGTGAACTGCTCATCGCTCTCTATGCTCGATGAGTTGTAGAACTGCTCGT
>CAYWNS010000067.1:0-11069 GCA_964459715.1 uncultured Akkermansia sp. | reverse complement strand
TCTAGAAGTACGAGGCAAATGGGAAGTACGAGGTACGAAGTACGAAGTACGAAGTACGAAGTACGAAGTACGAAGTGGCAAAGCCGGGGAAGGGTGCTTGCGTGGCGCGGGGGCTTTGCGCGGGCAAAGAAGAAGTACGAGGTACGAAGTACGAAGTACGAAGTGGCGAAGCCGGGGAGAGATGCTTGCGTGGTGCGAGAGCTTTGTGCGGGCAAAGAAGAAGTACGAGGTACGAAGTACGAAGTGGCAAAGCCGGGGAGAGATGTCTGCGTAATGCCGGGGCTCTGCGCAGGTTGACCCGTTTGTGGGGTGCTTTGTGCGAGTACGGACTAGCAGAGTCGGGAAGCGATGTTTGCGCGTCTCTGTCCCTAGGAGATTTTTGAAAAACGTTGCCATGCTGATGTTCTATGCGGGTTACAGACGCTCTGCGTACCAAGGGGGCTTCAACCTCACGAGTGCTTTGATTTATTCCCCTCGCATCGTTTCGGCTTTGCCTCTTTCCCCCCCCTGCGCAACTCCGTTGCGCCTAGCTCCTTCACTTCGTACTTCGTACTTCGTACCTCGTACTTGATTACCTCCGTGTTTCCCTGCGACAAAATCATCGCACTACCCTAGGCGTTCAATTTATTTGGGACAGGCTTGGCTGGGTGTGTAGAAAAGGCTTGACAATTGGGGTGATTGGGTACATAAGGGATTGCGCAAAGAACGCGGGTCAAAGAAGAGATGAAAATGCTCCGAATATACAGTGTGATCACGGTGGGTGTGCTGGTAAGCGCGTGCACGACACCGAACAAGTTGACAGGGGGATATCAATTTAAGCCGGACAAAATGTTCAGCTCAGTGAAGGATGCCGTAGCGGATGGGTACTGGGACGTACCGGAGGGGCTTTCGGGGGAACACGTGATCGTCGTTGACACGGCGAATCAGAAAGCGAAGTACTACATAGCCGGACGGATGGTAGGGTACTCCGATATTTCTTCCGGGCGCGCCGGGCACGGCACCCCTCGCGGAACCTTCACTGTGCTTGCCAAGGACATTGACCACAAGTCCGCGTCGTACGGAAGCATCGTTGACAAGGATGGAAATACGTTGGTGGAAGAATACACGGTGGGGCAGCCTATACCGGCAGGGGGACGATACCAAGGAGCGGCGATGAACTTTGGCATGCAGATCACACGGGGTGGGATATGGATGCACGAGGGGTACGTGACATCCGCGCCGGAAAGCCACGGCTGCATACGTCTGCCGCGCAAGATGGCCGAGATATTCTATGAGAACACGCCCATTGGCTCGAAAGTCATTATCAATTAAGGCTCGGACGCGAGATGAGGTTGTTGGTTAAATTCGGGGGCATATTGTGCTGGGGGCTTGGGTTCGGGCTGCTGCTGCCCTCCTGCGTGCACACAGAGGCACCGGAGCTCAAGGCAGCCAAAGCGGAGCTTGCCGGGTTGCAACAACAGAAAACCTCGCTCAACTACGCGACGGGGTCTTATGAGTACTTTGTGTCTCATGATCAGTACCCGGTGACTATGAAAATCTATAAAGACAAGGGACTTCTGGCGCAAGCGAAGGGCAACAGCCGCGTGGTGATTTGTCTGCAGCAGCAGCGTGGGCGTCTCTATGTACATGACAAAGTGGCAGCAGACTGGCCTGTTTCCACCGGTGTCCCCGGTCGCTCTACCCCCACCGGGAACTTTGCGGTACAGGAGAAAAAAGTGTCCCACTCATCGAGTCGTTACGGAAAATTTGTAAACAGTTCCGGGAAATGTGTCAACGGCAATGCCGATGTCGCGCGACACGCCGTACCCGAAGGAGGAAAATTTATAGGTTCTCCCATGCCGTACTGGATGCGCCTCACCTCTGATGGAGTCGGTATGCACATCGGCAAAGTGCGAGCAGGTCGTCGATTGTCGCATGGTTGCATCCGTACCCCACGCGAAATGGCGGAAGAACTCTACCGCATCACCTCCATCGGCACGCGCGTGTCTATCGTCGATCAAATAGAGTCGACGTTCCCCGCTACACAAGCACTTTCTGCGGGCGAGCAACAAAAAACCTTGGAGAAGCGTATCTACGAGCTGCAAAAGAAAGTCTACGACCTGACCATTCAGCAGAGGAACGCTCAACAACAAAATTGAAGTACGAGGTACGAAGCAGCAGAGCCGGGGAAGAGCGACGGGGTAACGAGAGAGGAGAGGCGAAGCAGTGCGGGTGCGCGTAGCGAGCGGGGCAATACCGACCTAAGTACGAAGTACGACGTACTTTGTGTTGTCTTGTGTTTGCTGGTTTATTTCCAATGTAAATCCTCCATGTACCCGGCGGCATTCTTATGCCCTTGGTCGGCGGCTTTTTTTATCCAGATTTTGGCTTGAGCTTCATCGGCAGGGACACCTGTGCCGAAGTGAAAGCAGCGACCGAGATTAAACTGACCGTTGGCATCTCCGAGCTCGGCGGAGCGGCGGAAGAAGTCGGCGGCGAGAGCGTTGTTGACGGCTGTACCCTCCCCGTTTAGGTAGCAAAGCCCCAGATTATTGAGGGCTGAGGGGTTATTTTGGTCAGCAGCCTTCGAGTAAAGGGAGAAAGCCATGACGGGGTTTTTGGCAACACCGCTGCCCGTGGCATAGCAGGTACCCAGATTATCTAAGGCATTGGCATTTCCGGCTTGGGCTGCAGCCGTGTACCACTTGACCGCTTCGGACACATTGCTGGGTACTCCGTAACCGAAGTCGTAGCACTTGGCAAGCAGGAGCTGGGCATCCGAGTTACCGGCAACTGCGGCTTCCCGCAATAGGGGCAAGGCTTGGGCGTACTGCTTGGCATGGTACAGAGCACCTGCCTGATGCGTGAGTTTTGCCGCGTGCTCAGCCGCCTCATCCATCCCCGACTCACAGGAACAGAGGAGTACCGCAGCAGCAGAAAGTATGAGAGTGGCAATTTTCATAGAAGTAATGGTTGGTTAAAGAGAAAGGAGAAAACGCTCGGCATCCAGCGCGGCACGACATCCCGTTCCAGCAGCCGAAATAGCCTGACGATAAATGGGGTCCGCCACATCACCGGCGGCGAAGAGTCCCGGGGTTTTGGTGGCAGTGGTATTGTCTTGAGTGAGGATGAAACCCGCCGAGTCGCGGTCTACCAACTCGGCGACAATTTTGCTGTTCGGGGTGTGACCGATAGCCATAAACACACACCTGACCGCTAGGTCGCGCTGCTCCCCGGTGAGGGTATCACACAGCACAACCCCGCAGAGTTCGCCGTCTTCCCCGCGCTGATACGCGGAGATGGTGGTATTCCACACGGGTTCAATTTTCGGATGTGAGAGCACGCGCTGTTGCATGGCTTTTCCGGCGCGTAGCGTATCCCGTCGGTGCAGCAAATAAACCCTTTTGGCAAAACGTGTCAGGAAATGAGCCTCCTCGCACGCGCTGTCGCCGCCGCCCACCACACACACCGGCACATCGCGGTAGAACGCACCGTCGCAAGTAGCACAAGCCGTGAGCCCGTGCCCGATGAGCTCCTTTTCCCCGGGCAACCCCAAATACCGAGCCGTTGCCCCGGAGGCGACGATCACCGCCGCCGCTTGGTATGCCCCTCCCCCCGTCGTAACCGTAAATTGCCCCCTGCCCTCCCCGCGCGTCACGCTCAGCACCTCCTCGTAGACCATCTTCGCCCCGAACTTTTCCGCCTGCTGCCCCATGTTGAACATGAGGTCCGGTCCCATAACCCCCTCCGGAAATCCCGGGAAATTTTCCACTTCGGTGGTGGTGGTGAGTTGACCACCGAGCTGAGCACCGGTGAAGACCCAAGGAGTCAAGCCCGCGCGCGCCGCGTATATAGCCGCCGTATACCCGGCAGGTCCCGTCCCGATGATGATCAGCCGCGTGTCCATTCTCCCCGCTCCGTTTTACTTTTCTTCGATATGCACATCGTACACCTTCCCGAGCACGTTCAACTTCATGTCGCGCCCGGCAATGTAAGCCGACACTCCGATGTCCGTGCGCACCGCCGGGGCAGCGGGTTTCTCCGGCTTTTTCGCCGTGGGGGGCTCCGGACGCTTCCCGGCGTAGTAATCTTCCAACTGCTGCGGGAACATGGCGTAGATCACGCAATTTTCGTCCGTGGCAGGCATATTTTTCGCTTTCAACTTCTCCCGCAGATTCTCCATATCGGGCTTGATGAGGTCCGCCGGGCGACAGGTGATGGGGTCCTTACCGCTCTTCTTGGCACAGAGAGCCTGCAACTCCGGGTCGACCGGGGCGGGCGTGTGTCCGTAGTACCCGAGAGCCACATCGGAACACTGCGGCGTGATGTTCTCCCAACGTCCGAACTTGACATTCATCATGGCCTGCACCCCCACGATCTGCGAGGTCGGTGTCACCAGCGGTATCCACCCCAACGCCTTGCGCACCACGGGTATCTCGGCAAACACCTCCTCAAACTTATCCGTCATGTTCATCTCCTTGAGCTGATTGCGGAAGTTGGACAGCATGCCGCCGGGCACTTGGTAGCGCAGGGTATCGCTGTTGACGATCTCGTTCTTGTGGTTGGTGAAGCGGCTCAGGCTGTCGTAGATGGGCTGCAACAGGGTCGAGACCTCAGTGAGTTTCTCCCGGAAGTCATCTGATACAACGGGGCACCGGTCGTAACCCTTCAGGAGTGCCAACATGCGCATGCAGTCCGGTTGCCCGGTGCCGTTCGCAAACGGTGCTATCGAGCAGTCTACCGCGTCCGCCCCCGCATTGATGCCCGCCACGTAGGACGCAGCCCCCAATCCCGCTGTCTCGTGCGTATGTATCCACACCGGCAACCCCACCCGCTCCTTGAGTGCTTTCACCAGAGCCGCTGTCTCCGACGGTGGGATAAGCCCCGCCATGTCCTTAATCACTATTCCATCCGCCCCCATGTCGGCTATCTTTTGCCCGAGTGCCGCGAAGTATTCTAGGTTATGGACGGGGGAGGTAGTATAGCAGATGGTGCCGTGCGCGATAGCCCCGGCTTCCTTCGCCGCTTGGATGGAGGTGCGCATGTTCTCCGGGTCATTCAGGCAGTCAAAAATGCGGAAAATGTTCATGCCGTGCTTGGCACTCAACTTCACAAAGGCTCGCACGACATCATCCGCATAGTTGGTGTACCCCACCATATTCTGCCCCCGCAGCAGCATCATGTGCGGCGTGTGCGGGGCATCTTTCTTGAGCTCATCGAGCCGATGAAATGGCAGCTCGCCCAAAAACCTCAATCCGGCATCAATCGATGCCCCTCCCCAAGTCTCCAACGCCGAAAACCCCATCGTATCCAAGATCGGGGCTATCGGTTCCATTTGTTCCGTCGACATACGCGTGGCCGCCAGCGACTGGTGTCCATCGCGCAACACTGTGCAATTGAATGTTGCCGGTTTCATATCTTCTATAAAAGTTCCTCCGCATCCGCGAAGCGCGTCCATTCTACCACCTTCCCCCTCCCACGTCAAGACGCGGACGTACCGAGAAAATTGATGCCCACACCTGTCCCAAATAAATGAACGGTTTAGTGATGGGCGGTGACTTTGAGGCAGGGAGACACGGGGGTGACCAAGTACGAGGTACGAAGTACGAAGTACGAAGTGAAGGAGTTAGGCGCAACGGAGTTGCGCGGGCATGGCGGGAGGATGCAAAGCCAAAACGACGTGTGGGGACCAGATACATGCCCCCGTGAGGTTGGTACACACGTGGCAGGCGGATACATGAAGAGATACTCGCGTGGCACCACTGTTCATCCCAAATGACACGTTCGGTTACAGCCGTGGTGATTCAACACTTCTCATCACACACGTTTTTCCTGCACGCATCCATTGCCTACCACGCCCGCCACTCTCCGGCTCTGCCACATCGTACTTCGTACTTCGTACCTCGTACTTCTTGTTGGGCGTCTGTAACCCGCATGGGGATCAGCATCGCAGCGTTTTTCGAGAATTTTGTCGGGACAGGTGCGATTGGTTGGTTAGTGATTATCCGGGTCGGCGGGTTGGACGGGGTCTTTTTCTAAGGCGTGCCATGCCCACGCGATGTAGGCGAGGACGAAGGGGATGAGCAGGGACACCGCGCTCATGGTTTTGAGGGTGAAGAGGCTCGAACAACTATTGGCGAGGGTGAGCGAGGATGCCGGGTCGGCGAGCGATGGGTAGTAAATGCCGCCGTTCCAACCGGCGGGGAGGAGTAACGCCAGCACAGTGAGCACAGTTCCGAGACCGGCACTCCAAATCCCACACCGACAGTCGGGCTTCACCAGCGGAGTCAGCATGCCTACCAATACGAGCGCAACACCCAACAACAGCAGCACGAGTACGCAAGGCATATCTATCAGGGTGACGAGGTATCGCCAAGGGAGCTCCAGCACGTCCTCCCCCGACCAAGCTGGTGGCGCGTCCGGGGCAACGGCATATCCGGTGGCAGTGAGCCAATAACCCATGAAACTCAGAAAGAACACGAGGAAGAGACCGATCTCCCACGGCAGCATCCGCCGACTACGCGCGCGCAACTCGTCATCTTCGATACGATTAAGGAAGTACAAGTGAGCGAGGCAGCGGGAAAGCATGAGCACAGCCAGCCCGAGAAGCACATTGCGTATGTCCAGCACCGCCTCCAGTCCATGCCAAGGCGTCGCCCACCGCGAAATCACCGGCGTCCCCTCAAGCGTGGCGATGGCGTGTTTGTCCACGATGAACTCCGCCCCGAAAAAGAGCGTACCCACAGCAGTACCGACGAGGAGGGGTCCGAGCAAACCATTGAGCAGGAGGAACACGCGGTAGGTGTTGGTGCCGAGAAGGTTGAATTTCTTGAGTTGGAACTCATACGACACCGCTTGAATGACGAAACAGAGCAGGATGAGCATCCACACCCAATACGCCCCGCCGAAACTCGTGGAGTAAAACAGCGGGAACGAAGCAAAGAACGCGCCGCCGAAGGTGACGAGTGTGGTGAAAGTGAGTTCCCACTTGCGTCCCGTGGCGAGCATGAGCATGCGCCTCTGCCGCTCCGTGCGTCCGAGTGCCCAAATCAGCGTTTGCCCACCCTGCACAAACATGAGGAACACGAAGAGCGCGGCGAGCAGGGAAACGATGAACCACCAGTATTCCTGATAAAATGTATATGACATTGTTCGATAGGGAGTAAGAGGTTACGCACATTCTTTTTCGGGACCGAGGGCAATCGCCCGCAGCATGATACTTATCTCGGCGAGCAACAGCACGGTAAATAAACCGGCAAAAATCCAAAACGTGGTCTGAACTGACTCAACATTGAGCCGAGAGACGGCGGCGCAGTTGGGCAGCAGGTCTTGGATAGCCCACGGTTGACGTCCCACTTCCGCTACAATCCAGCCCGCTTCACTCGCCATATATGCCAATGGTATACTCAGCAACACGCACAGCAGGAGCGGTTTCCAGCGCGCGAGCCGCTTGCCCAGCAGGAGCAGCCCCGCAAACAGTGCCAAGAAATACCCGCCCAGAAGCACCATCACACGGAATGAGTAGAAAGTCATTGCCACGGGGGGCACCACTTCCGCCGGGTCCTTCAGATACCCATATCCGAAGTAGGGGAAGCTCTCGCTCATCGCCTCGTGCGCCGCTTTGTAATCTCCCCTTTCCATCCCCTCTTTCATTGCCAGAATAGCCTTGCGTCCCAGCTCCATTTTCTGTGCCACAGACAAGGCAGGTAATCCATCCTCGCCCACGTAACCACCCTCTAGCAGTTCCCTGATGCCGGGCACGTACCCGTCCGGCGAATTCGTGGCAAGGAGAGAGAGACCGTAGGGGATGTCGAATTTAATGAGGAAAGGGTCTTCTGTCGGCTTGCTCCAGTCGATGCCGGGCTTCAGAATACCCATCCCCACGAGACCCACGTGCGTGCCCCCTTCGTACAGTCCCTCAGCCGCGGCTAACTTCATGGGTTGGTATCGGGCAATATCCACGCCGCTCTTATGCCCCGTGGCTGCCGTGAGCAGAGCTGCCGCGAGTCCGAAGAGCGATGCCACCCGGATGCTCGCGTGCGCGAACTCGGTGTGCCGTCCGCGCAGGAGATACCAACTGCTCACTCCCACCACGAACACAGCACCGAGTACCCACGAGGAAGTCACCGTATGCAGGAACTTGGTGATCGCCACCGGGGAGAGTGCCACCGCCGCGAAGTCCACCATCTCACTGCGTACAGTCTCCACGTTGAACTCCATCCCCACGGGGTGCTGCATCCACGAGTTTGCCACCAATATCCACCACGCGGAGAAGGTGGCTCCCAAAACCGTCATCCACGTGGAGAGCAAGTGGGTCTTTTTCCCCAGCTTTTCCCATCCGAAATACATCAACGCGATGAACGTGGCTTCCAAGAAAAATGCCACAATGCCTTCCACCGCCAGCGGCGCACCGAAGATGTCTCCCACAAACCAGCTGTAATTGCTCCAGTTGGTGCCGAATTCGAACTCTAGGACGATGCCCGTGGCAACCCCCATGGCAAAGTTGACGGCAAACAACTTCATCCAAAATCGCGTAGTCGCTTTCCAAAAGTCTTTCCCCGTATACACATAGAGCGTCTCCATGAGGCACATAATCAGCCCCAGCCCCAGCGTGAGCGGGACGAATATCCAGTGGTACATCGCCGTAAGCGCAAATTGCGCGCGCGACCAATCAATGAGTGTCGTATCGATGCCGTTCATGTCAATGTCGAGTCGTTAATTCTTCCGCTACGGCACGGCTTTTTTCGACATCCGTGCCCCGCAAATACGGTGTGAAAAAGAACAACCGCAGCACCACAAAGATGATTACCAGCTTCAGCAGGATTACACACCAGAGCACCCGCCCCAGCGTCATCCGCCGAAACCCTTCCGCATAGAAGTTGTATATGCCACGTATGCTCATCTTCCCCCATTCTACCCCATCTCCGCTTCATGGCAAGAAAAAACGAAATTGCTCGGTGCAGACCCACATCTGTCCCAAGAAAAATATGAGCTTCGTGGTGGGCGGTGACTTTGAGGCAGGAAGACAGGGGGTGATCAAGTACGAGGTACGAAGTACGAAGTACGAAGTGAAGGAGTTAGGCGCAACGGAGTTGCGCGGGCATGGCGGGAGGATGCAAAGCCAAAACGACGTGTGGGGACCAGATACATGCCCCCGTGAGGTTGGTACACACGTGGCAGGCGGATACATGAAGAGATACTCGCGTGGCACCACTGTTCATCACAAATGACACGTTCGGTTACAGCCGTGGTGATTCAACACTTCTCATCACACACGTTTTTGCTGCACGCATCCATTGCCTACCACGCCCGCCACTCTCCGGCTCTGCCACATCGTACTTCGTACCTCGTACTTCTTGTTGGGCGTCCGCAACCCGCATGGGAATTAGCATCGCAGCTTTTTTCGAAAATTTTATTGGGACGGGGGTTGTCCCAAACACAGCCGTCCCAAGAAAAATATGAGCTTCGCGGTGGGCGGTAACTTTGCGGCAGGGGAACGAGGAGGAATGGAAGTACGAGGTACGGAGTACGAAGTACGAAGTGAAGGAGTTAGGCGCAATGGAGTTGCGCGGGCATGGCGGGAGGGGGCAAAGCCAAAACGATGTGTAGGAACTAAATCCATACACCCGTGAGGTTGGTACACACGTGGCAGGCGGATACATGAAGAGATACGCGCGTGGCACCACTGTTCATCACAAATGACACGTTCGGTTACAGCCGTGGTGATTCAACACTTCTCATCACACACGTTTTTGCTGCACGCATCCATTGCTTACCACGCCCTCCACTCTCCGGCTCTGCCACATCGTACTTCGTACTTCGTACCTCGTACTTCTTGTTGGGCGTCTGTAACCCGCATGGGAATCAGCATCGCAGCTTTTTTCGAAAATTTTATTGGGATGGGGGTGGTCCTAAATAAAATTTTCGGATTTTGCTTGAAAAAAATGCGTGGGCATGATAGACAGAGCGCGGAGATATGGAGACGATCTATTATGTGATCTACGGGGTGTTGCTCTTGCTGTCGGTGTTTGGGTTGAAGGTGGGGGTGAGCAACGATGCGGCAAACTTCTTAAACTCTTCGTTGGGGTGCAGAGCGGGTAACTTCAACACGGTGGCGACAGTAGCGGCAGTCGGGGTGTTGCTTGGGGCGAGTTTTTCGAGCGGGATGATGGAGGTGGCTCGCAGCGGGGTGTTCAACCCCGGAATGTTCAGCTTTCACGATGTGATGATGCTGTTTTTGGCGGTCATGATTTCCAATGTGATTTTGCTGGACGTGTACAACACACTGGGCTTGCCAACCTCCACCACGATTTCGTTGGTCTTTGCCTTGCTGGGTTCCTCTTTGGGCATGGCAGTGCACAGCAAAGACATGTCGCCGCACGCGACCCCATTAGCCGATTACATCAACACGAGCAATGCTTTTGCCATCGTCGTAACCATCTTTGTTTCCGTGGTTATCGCGTTCACGCTCGGATCAACGATCATGTGGTTTGCCCGCCTGCTCTTCAGCTTCCGTTACACGCGGGCGTACAAGTACATCGGTCCCCTGTGGTGCGGCAGCGCGTTGACGGCTATCACCTACTTCGCCATCTTCAAGGGTCTCAAGGACAGCTCAATGCTCACTCCGGAGATGAAGGAGCTGCTGAACGCGGACGTCGCGGCGACCATGGGGTGCTGCTGGGTGGCGTGGCTGCTCATCATGGCGTTTTTGCAGTACGTGTGCAAGGTGAACACCTTACGCATTGCCGTGCTCAGCGGCACGGGGGCTCTGGCCCTCGCCTTTGCCGGCAATGACTTGGTGAACTTCATCGGTGTGTTTATGGCGGCGCAAACCAGCATGGACATCGCCGCCAACTACACGGGCGAGGTCTCCGGTATGATGATGAATGAGCTCGCCGAAACAACGATTCAAGCCAATCCCCTCTATCTGCTCACGGCGGGTCTGATCATGGTCGTGTCTCTGTTCTTTGCGAAAAACGCACGTAAGGTGACAGAAACGGAGCTCAAGCTCTCATCGTCCAACACGGGCAAGGAACGTTTCGGGTCCAGCTTGGCGGCGCGCGTGATGGTGCGTTACGCGCTCAACACGG
>CAYWNS010000066.1:0-11073 GCA_964459715.1 uncultured Akkermansia sp. | reverse complement strand
GCTCGACTTTTTCGGATGCCCTCTCATCCTACCCGAAGCTCTTTAATCGCCTGTTCGTGAACATGGTGAAAGCGGGTGAGGTAGGCGGTGTGTTGGAAGTCGTGCTCAAGCGTTTGGCGGAGTATGAAGAGAAGGCCGGGAAGTTGCGAGGCAAGATAGTTTCCGCCATGGTTTACCCGATGATCATCATGGTCATCGCCGTGGGTATCCTGACCTTCCTCATGCTCGTCATCGTCCCAAAGTTCAAGGAAATGTTCGAAGGTCAAAATATGGACCTGCCGGCATTCTCGCAATTTGTCTTTAACTTCTCCGATAACTGCATGGCCGATTCCATTGTGCCCTTTATCCCGAACGCTTTGGTGGGTATTTTGGTGGTTTTCCTGTTTATCGTGTTTGTGACATTTTGGAGACGCACTCCGAAAGGCGGACGCATTGTGGATTCCATGATGCTCAAAATTCCCAAGCTCGGGCACCTGAATCAAGTGAATGCCGTTGCGCGCTTTTCTCGTACATTCGGTACGCTTGTTTCTTCCGGTGTACCGATCCTCCAAGCCCTGAACATCACGCGTGATACGTCCGGCAATGTTATTGTGGCCGATTCGGTGACCAAGATACACGACGCCGTGCGAGAAGGGGAGTCGATAGTGACACCGATGCAGATCAGCCCCGTATTCCCGCCCATGGTTATTTCGATGGTGGATGTGGGAGAGGAGACCGGACGCCTGCCCGACATGCTGATGCGAGTGGCAGAGGTTTACGACGAGGAGGTGGATAATTCGGTGACGGCACTTACGGCTATGCTCGAACCGCTCATGATTGTCTGCTTGGCTGTGGTGGTCGGTAGCATTGTATTGGCTATGTTCCTGCCGATGATGGAAATCATCAAAAATGTGTAAGCTGTACCATGTACTGTACAAAAGAAATTCCCCGTGGGTTCACCCTGATAGAGGTTTTCGTGGTCATCGCCATCTTGGCTATCTTGGGTACCATGGGGTGGGTAGCCAAGGGTGTGGTGAATAACCGCCAGATGAATAAAACGGCAGAGCTCCAAGTCGCGCAGATGGAGGAAGCAATGGAACGCTTTCGCGGCGATAGCGCGGATGTGATGCCGGAGGGTGTGGGCGATGAGTGGAGTTCCCACGTGCTTTACTCGGCACTGTATTGTGACACGGATGATGACGGTGAGCCGGACATGGACCCGCAGAGTAACGAGATTCGCTCCCCGTATTGCGAATCCATCGTCCCCATGTCCGTCTCCAAGCAGGATCGTGAGGTTGCCAACGGTATTCCCGCCGTCAAAAAGAAGGTGCGCATAACCGATCGTAAAAAGAGTAAGAAAGTGTATGTCCTCGTTGACCCATGGGGTGGCACGTACCGCTACCGCCAAGGTTATGAAGTAGTAAATCCCAACGGTAAACGGGGGAAAGGCATCAATCCTTTTTTTGACATCTTTACCAAGGGACCTGACGGTGAGGGAAATGGGTTGTCCAACGCCGGGAAAAACGAGGACAACATCTCCAACGTTCGTTCTTGGAAGTGAGTCGGATCTGACCCAGCTTCGCCTTGAGGGCACGCGCTTGCTTGCCTTTCTCTGGCTTCCGCCTACACGAGATTTCGCCGAGTTTTTGCTATGTTTTTTTTGCTGCGTCGCGGGTTTTTGGCTTTGCTTTCGCCTCCTGCGACTTCGTTATCCGAGCTGCGCAGCCACCGTTCGGCGTGGGCGTGGCTAGGGTTGGTGTTTCTCGCGATTTTGTTTCTCCCGGCACAAGCGGGCGCGGAGGAGGATGCTCAGGTAGTACTGGCGGCACTCGTGCGGCGCGTGACTCCGGAGTTTGCCGACCGTGTGCATTTTGAGGTACTTGCCACGCAGTCTCACCCGGTTATACGCGGACAGGGGCAGGGCATCTGTATCTGCGCGTCCGGTGTGCGTGAGTGTGCCCGCGCGTACGGTTACTACCTGCGCACGCTGGCTCTCGTGCACCTCTCGTGGAACGGCGATAATCGGAGTGCCGCTCGTTTTGTGATTCCGCAGACCCCGGTGGATGTCCCGGAAACGCTGCCGCTGAACTTTGCCTTCAACTACACGGCACTCAGCTATACCGGCACACACTGGAGCCAGGAGACGTGGATGAAGCAAATTGACCGTCTCGCTCTCAATGGGTTTCGTTACGTGTTGGTTACCTCGGGCATGGAAGAGGTCTGGCGTGGGTTTTTGACCGACATCGGGGCGGCTTCTTCCGCTTCTTCCTTCATTGCCAATCCATGCTACGCGGCGTGGTGGCACATGGGGAATTTGGAAGGCGAGGGTGGACCGGTTTCTGCTTCGCTGATTGCAAAGGAAGCCGGGCTTGGGCGTGCCATCGTGGCGCGACTGCGTGAACTCGGAATGGAGCCTGTCCTCCAGGGCTATGTCGGCTTCGTCCCCCATGACTTCACGCGTTTTCCTGATTATCTCCTCCCTCAGGAGCAATGGGTTATGTATTATACGCGTCCAACCGTGCTTCGCCCGGACGCACCGGCTTTCCCGTCTTTAGCGGCGGCTTGGTACAAGAATCTGGAGCGAGTGTATGGCTTCCGCGCCCGTGCTTTCTGCGGCGATCTCTTCCACGAGAGTGACATTCCGGAAGGAGTGGACCTCACCGCCTGCGCCCGTGCCGTTCAGCGTGCGATGCAGTGTTATTCTCCGGGGGCGACGTGGTTTGTGCAAGCTTGGGCGGGGAATCCGGCACCGGAGTTGCTGGAGGGTACACAGCCCGAGCATACGGTGATTTTGTCTCTCGAGAAAGATTTGTCGACCGGTCTCCCAACGGCGCGTAACTTTTGCGGTCGCCGCTATGTATGGTGCGAGCTCGCGAATTTCGGCGGAAAGCAGGGGCTATTCGGCGGCTTCGGTGTGCTGGAAAAGGCGTCGGGCAATGCCGACGGGGCATCCGGTTTCGGTTTGCTCTCAGAGGGTCTGGAAACAAATCCCATCTACTATGAGCTCTTCTATGAGCGCGTCAATAATCGCGCCGTTATCGATCGCCATGTCTTTCTTTCTCGCACGGTGCTCTCCCGATACGGGAGTAAAGATGCCCGTCTCGTGCAGGCTTTGAATCTCCTCGCGAATAGTGTGTATTCCCCTGACGGTGAACGCGAGGGCGGTCCGGAAAACATCCTCTGCGCGCGCCCGTGTCTCGATGCGCAGCAGGTCTCCACTTGGAGCTGCTCGGATGTATTTTACGACCCGCGGGATATCTCCCGTGCGGGTTCTTTGATGCTCGCCGCAGCGGAGGACGAGCCCTCTCTGCTGGAGAACAGTTGTTTTCGTTATGATCTGGTAGACGTATGCCGTCAGGTACTGGCAGAACGTGCCCGGGTTCTCTTGCCTCTCTGCAAGGCTGCCCAAGGAGATCCCGCCGCTTACGCCGCTCGTGCGGCTGACTTTATGGCACTTTTCCCGCTTCTGGCAGACGTGCTTGCCACGCATGAGGATTTCTTACTCGGTGCCTTTCTCCAAGGAGCCGCCGCCCGTGAAGCCGACTCCCCCGGTGAAATGACACGAAATCTTCGTCGTCTCATCACCACTTGGACCCCGGATGTGTCTCCCCTGAGCGACTACGCGCACCGTCAATTTTCTGAGATGGTGCGTTACTATTACATGCCGCGCTGGGCTGCCTTTTTCCGCAGGGGAACGGAGGGAGCTCAGCAGACTGTCCGCGAAACGGTCGTCACGAACAACGGGGAGCACATCGTTGTCCGTCTCAGCGACGATGCCGAACTTCAGGCATTTGAACGCAGCTTCCCCACCTCCCGGCTTCCCCTCCTCCTCAAACCCACCGGCGACCTTATTTCCTTGGCTCGCAAAATTCTTCGTCCCCCTCACAAACCGTGAGCTACTCCCTGCTGCACACACCTGTCCCAATAAAATTTCTCAAAAAATGCTGCGATGCTAATCCCCATGTGGGTTGCAGACGCCCAATAAGAAGTACGAGGTACGAAGTGGCAAAGCTAGGGAAAACGGGTGTGGTGAGAGTGTCGGGCACTACGACTGTGACCGGACTCATCGTGTGTGATGGGCAGAGGTGTCGCACGGGCATTTCTCCATGGCTTTGCATACCACAAGCGTACCAACCTCACGGGTGATTTATTCCATGAGCCGGTGGTGGGACGGAGGAATGCGGTGGTCGCGTCGGAGGTGGAGGATTTGGGGGGAGGAGTGGGAAGGACGGAGCGCAGCGGCGCGGTCGATTCGGCGCATCAGGGAGCGCAGGAGTGTTTCATCGAGGTCGGTGGATGCGGCGATATCAGCCGGGCAGCGGTTGGCATCTATCAGCAGACGCAGGGCGAGTTCGCGCGGGGACGGGCAGGGGGTTCGCGCGTCGCAGGGTCGTTGCTTGGAGGCGGCGGCGATTAGTGCAGCGCAAAGGGCAGCCAGCTCGCTTTCGTACAAATCCGCTAGTGGGGCAAGGAGACCGGGCTGCGGTTCCTCGCACAGGTATTCTTCCCGAGATGCGGTGCTGAGGAGGAGGAGGTTGTGCTCCTGAGCAAAGTCGTGGAGGACGGCGGCGCGCACACGCGAGGAGCAGTTCTGCGGCAGGGAAATGCGCGGGAGTTGCCTCGCGGGTACACCTCGGCGGTGATTGGCAGTCGCCTCGGGGCGAAGCACAAACACCGAGCGGGCACCGAGGGCAAGGCGCGTAAGTGCCGACAGGAGCTCTGCCCGGGGGGACTCGGCGTTGAGCGCGACTCCCCGGAATCCGCCTTGCGACACGGCTTCTCGCAGGGCAAAGCAGATGGCGCGCAGGAGAAGACCGGATGTGTCGAGAGGGCGAAGGGAGCGAGAGACAGTGCGCGGCAAGCGAAGAAGAAAGGCTTGCTCAAAGGGGGGAAGACAGAAAGTCTTACCGCCGGGCAGGGCCACCACGGAGCCGCCGCCCGCGAGGTAGCCGTGGCTATATGCCACCGAACGCAACACGAGACAGGGCAACCCGGAAGCGGCAGCGGCGCGCCGCGCGAAGGACAGTGTCGTATCCTCCTGCGACCAAGGACCGGAGGGCAAATGCAGCAGTACATCCGCAGTGCCCGCAGACATGGGGCGTAGCTCGCGTGAGGTGTCCGCTTTGACACGCAACCCCGCCACAGTGACTGTGCGGCGGTTGGGCAGGGGTCTCACCTGCCCGCGATGGAGCAGGAAGGGCTGCGGAGCGACGCAGGGGGTACCCGGCTCCCCGGCATAGCAAGGCAACAGCAGGGGGATGCTCAGCTCATCCGCCAAGGCACGCAGAGCAGCGCGACTCTGCAGCAGGAAAGATGCCCGCGCGCGGAGACTCCCCGGCAGAGCTCCGTCCAACGCCCCGGCGGGCGCAACCACCAAACGAGCACCGGCATCCAGACAAAATCGGACACCCTGCACCAAGTTGCGCAGGTTGGCGGAGAAGTCTCCCGCGCGTGCTACCGTTTGCACGATTGCGAGCTGTTTTGCGTCCACCGGCATGCGCTGCATGGGGTATTGCGCCGCGTCCGTGTCTCAACAATAACGGGATAGCACGTAAGGCAGTATTCCCCCGGCGCGGAAGTACTCGATTTCTATGGGTGTGTCGAGTCGGACGATGAGCGGGAGGGTGAATGCCGCAGCACCGGCAGGTTCCACCAGTAGCGTGGCGGCACTGCGCGGGAGCAGGTCGCTGTGTAGCCCGGTGACAGAGTAGACCGCGTCCTTCAGCCCCCGCACGCGCTCGTAGTCGGCTGGGTCAGCAAAAACGAGCGGGAGCACCCCCATGCCGATGAGATTCGAGCGGTGGATGCGTTCGAAGCTCTTGGTGATCACGGCGCGTACCCCGAGCAGGGAGGTACCCTTGGCTGCCCAATCTCGACTGGAGCCCATGCCGTAGTCGCTGCCGCCGATGACGATGCTCGGTACTCCGTCCGCCTTGTATGCCATCCCGGCATCGTAGATGAAGGTCGGGGTGCCGACGGGGGAGGCGATCGACACATCGGGGGCACTCACGGGGCGTTTGCCGAAGTAGAGAGTGTAGCCGCCTTCCGCGTGGGGTGTCATGAGGTTGCGGATGCGTACGTTGGCAAAGGTTCCGCGCACCATCACTTCGTCGTTGCCCCGTCGGGAGCCGAAGGTGTTGAAGTCTCGCCGGTCTACCCCATGGGCTTCGAGGAAGCGGGCAGCCGGTCCCCCGGGCTTGATGGCACCGGCGGGCGAGATGTGGTCTGTCGTCACGCAATCACCGAAGATGCCGAGGGCACGCGCCCCGATGATGTCGGTGATCTCCTGCTTTTCGCCGGTGAAGTGATCGAAGAAGGGCGGTCGGTGGATGTACGTAGATTGGGCGTGCCAAGCGAAGGTTGCCCCACTCGGGGCGGTGATGCGATCCCATTCCGGGGAGGGTGCCGTGTAGCAGGCGAGGTATTCCTCCGGCGAACAGGCGTGCGCGTGGGCTTCGGCGATTTCTTCCGGCGTGGGCCAGAGGTCTCGCAAAAAGACGGGGGTTCCCTGCGGCGTGTACCCGAGCGGGTCTTTATCCGGATCGATGTCTACCCGCCCTGCCAGAGCGAATGCCACCACGAGCGGTGGGGACATGAGGAAGTTCGCCTTGACGTGCGGGTGGATGCGCGCCTCAAAGTTGCGGTTGCCCGAGAGGACGGAGCAGGAAATGAAGGGGTGCTCGGTGAGGGCTTGCTCGATGGAGCTGTTGAGCGGACCGGAATTGCCGATGCAGGTCGTGCAGCCATATCCCACGATGGAGAAGCCGATGGCATCCAGCGCGGCGGTAAGCCCCGTGTGCGCAAAGTAGACGGCTGCGGCGCGCGAGCCCGGTGCCATACTCGTCTTGACATGCGGCGGCACGCGCAGTCCACGCTCCGCCGCTTTTTTTGCGAGGAGACCTGCGGTGAGCATGAGGTCCTCGTTGCTCGTGTTGGTGCAGCTGGTGATGGCTGCCACGAGGATGGAACCGTCGCCCAGCTCGATTTCGTGCTGTGTGGGGGCATCCGGCGCACCGGCGTCACCGCGCATCCGCACCCGCACTCGCTCCTCTCGGGCGGGTGTGCCGAAGGTACTTTCGCAGATCGCGGAAAATCGTTGTTTGAGCTCGGTGAGGGGGATGTGCTCCTGCGGGCGTCTCGGTCCGGCGACTGCCGCCCGCACGCTGTCTAAGTCGAGCTCGAGCTCGGCACTGTAGTCGATATCGCCCCGGGCGGGCATGCCAAAGAGTCCTTGGGCGCGGTAGTACGCCACGTAGGTTTCCGTATGTTTGCGGCTGCGCCCCGTTGCCAGCAGGTATTGCGCGCACACGGAATCCACGGGGAAGAAACCCATAGTCGCGCCGTATTCCGGTGCCATGTTGGCTACCGTCGCGCGGTCCGGCAGGGAAAGCGCAGCGGCTCCTTCACCGAAAAACTCCACAAACTTGCCCACCACGCCGAAATCCCGCAGCATTTGGGTGACGCGCAGAGCGAGGTCTGTTGCCGTGACTCCCGGGCGCAGATGCCCCTTCAACTCCACACCCACGACCTCCGGTGCCAAGAAGGTGATGGGTTGACCGAGCATCCCGGCTTCCGCCTCGATGCCGCCGACTCCCCAGCCCACGATGCCGAGTCCGTTGATCATGGTCGTGTGGGAGTCGGTGCCCACCAAGGAATCGGGGAAGAGTAAGAGACCGCGTTGCATGATGCCGCGCGCGAGTCGCTCGAGGTTCACTTGGTGCACGATGCCCGTGCCCGGGGGTATCACGGAGAATGAGCTGAAAGCCTGCTGCCCCCACTTGAGGAATTCGTAACGCTCGGCGTTGCGGCGAAATTCGTATTCCATGTTTTTCTGCAACGCTTCGGGGAAACCCGCTCGGTCCACCTGCACGGAATGGTCAACCACCAAATCCACCGGAACGAGCGGCTCCATCTTCCGGGCGTCTCCCCCGCGCGCTTGTACCGCGTCGCGCATGGCTGCTAAATCCACCAGCAACGGCACCCCGGTCAGGTCTTGTAAAATGATGCGCCCCACCGTGAATGGTACCTCGAAGTCCGCTTTCTTTCCCGCCTGCCAGCTTGCTAAATTGCGCACATCCTGCTCAGTGACGCGCAGCCCGTCGCAGTTGCGCATCACACTCTCCAACACAATGCGCAGCGATATCGGCATGCGCCTTATCCCCGGAAATCCCCGCTCCTCCAGCGCAGGCAACGAATAATATCGTGCCGTCTCCTTCCCCCCTACGGTCAATGTGCGTACTGTATCTATCATGCCTCAATCAACTTGTCTCGCGGGCATCATACACGCAATCCCTCCAAATGCAAGAAAAAAAGGACAACCAGCACAGGTGTCCTCAGATAAGTGAGATGCTTAGTGGTGGGCGAGGACTTTGCGGCAGGGAGACGGGGAGGGATTAAGTACGAGGTACGAAGTACGAAGTACGAAGTGAAGGAGTTAGGCGCAACAAGGTTGCGCGGGGGGGACGATGAACGCAAAGCGGGAACCTTGCGTGGGGAATAAATCCATGCACCCGTGAGGTTGAAGCACGCCTAGTACGCAGAGCGTCTGCAACCCGCAGGGGGATTGTCGGGGAGGGGACGAACCAAGCAAGTAAAGATGAAATTGTTCTAGCTGGACATTTCTAAATTTGGAGTGAGTAGAGGACTGAGGAAGGAGGGTGGGGAGAGCAGAGATTCCCTGGGCGCGGTCGGGGGAAGTCTTGTGACACATGCAGAACTACTTACCAAAAACACAACAATGAAAACGAATACAAAACAAAACATGATAGCAGATAAGGACGAAAGAAACCTGGGAGCGGAGCAAGTGAAAGGCGCGGAGCAGGAGACTCCGGGATGCTCTGTCCGGGAACAAACGGACTTCCCTGCTATCGAAACACAAACAAAACAAAAAACAATGAATACAAAAAAACAACAAGCGCGGGTGCAGAATGACGGGGCATCTGCTGTGGGGACGGTTGACGGACGTACCTCGATGAAACAAGAGGAGGGGAAGAACAAGGGTCGAGACATCGACGGCAAGACGCCCCCGGCAACGCCGCAGAAGAGCATCTCGGATGACACGACACTCGGGAACGCGTTTAAAAAGTTGGTGGAGTGTGCCGAGAGGACGCACGGGTATGTCACGCAGGATAACATCCTCGACGTACTCTCCTTTGATGAGTGCGAAAGAGAGGACATGGAGCGGCTCATAGAACGGCTGCAATCCTGCGGTATCGAAGTAACGGATGAGATCGGGGATATCGCGGAAGATATGTCGGAGATGGCTGTGCAGACAACGGTGGAACGACTCGCACAGCTGGGACGGGAGAGGGGGTACATAACGCACGATGATATCAATGATCAACTCGCCGGGTCAGCTATAGACGAAGAGGTCTATGAACGAGTCACAGACGCACTGCGAGGTATGGACGTGAGGATTATTGATGCTACGGAAGAGGGAATGCTCGAGGTGGAGGAAGAGGGGACCGACGCGGAGCGAGAAGTCACAGAGAATGATATAGACGTGTATGACTCGGTGCACGCATACTTCACGCAGATGGGGAAAACGAGGCTCTTGAGTCGGGAGGAGGAGACGCAACTCGCACGCCGTATCGGTCAAGCCGAGAGTACACTGCGAAAGGAGCTCCAAAGAATTGGGATAGTATGGACATATTACAGGGAATTTGCCGAGAGACTTCTGCAGGGGCAGGAACGCTGCGAGCGAGTGGTGGCGGAACGAAAAGAAGGGACACGGGAAGAATACTTACGGACGCTGCGAACCAACCTCAGTAAGCTGCGAGAGTATGAGGATGCCGCCAATCGTGCCTACCGGCATTTGCGCCAAGCGCGTCTCCGGGGGAAGGGTGGTGAAGTTGCTCAACTCGAGCTATGCGCAATCAATAGAAAACTCAGTGCGTTATACAATGCGCTATGTTACCGGTCGGTTGTCAACAGGGAGATCGTGGAGCGTCTGAAGGAGATACGGCAGCGTATTCTCAAGTACCGGCGGCAGGCACAGGAAGCACCGAATGATCGAGTGGACCAAGACGCGCTGAAGGAAATAGAGATGCAACTTCGGATGCCCATCGATGACTTCATGGAAAGCTATCAGCGCGTACGCGCAGCCATGAAGGAAGTCGCAGATGACAAGAACAAGATGACGGAAGCGAATTTGCGCCTCGTGGTATCGATAGCAAAGCGGTACACCAATCGAGGACTGGACTTTGCCGACCTCATTCAGGATGGAAATATCGGGTTGATGAAAGCGGTGGAAAAGTTCGAATACAGACGCGGCTACAAGTTCTCGACGTACGCGACATGGTGGATACGCCAAGCGATAACGCGAGCTATAGCGGACCATGGACGTACCATACGTATCCCGGTGCACATGAACGAAACCAACAATAAGTTTCTGAACGCGCAAAGAGACCTCATGCGAGAGCTCGGGAGGGAACCTACGCTGGAGGAGATAGCCGAGCGATGCGGGACGAGTGCGGAGCGCGTGCGCAATGTCTTCAGGATGTTTTGGCGACTTGTTTCGATTCAGGAATCTGTCGGTAACGCGGACGGCGACGCAAGGATTGGGGATTTTATAGAAGACACAAGTATAGAGAGCCCTTGGGACGGAGCAGACCACAGCGAAATGCGAGAAATTTTGGAATTGATACTCGGCAAACTCCACGAGCGGGAACGAAACGTTATTATTTTACGCTTCGGACTGCGCGATGGGCGACCGAAAACGCTCGAAGAAGTGGGGCGTCTGTTTAATGTGACACGGGAACGTATCCGCCAAATTGAAGCAAAAACACTGCGTCGTCTCAGGCGTCTTTGGCGTCAGATGGAGGGTGCACACGCGAGGTAGAGGAAGTACGAGGTACGAAGTACGAAGTACGAAGTGGCGGAGCAGTAGAGCGGGGACGTTGGAGGGCGGCGGGGCGGTGCTTCGTCCTCCGGGGGGTTGACGGGTGAGGAATGGAAGTACGAGGTACGAAGTACGAAGTACGAAGTGGCGGAGCTGTAGTGTGGGGACGTTGGTGGGCAGCAGGGCGGTGCTTCGTTCTCCGGGGTTTTGGCGGGTGAGGAATGGAAGTACGAGGTACGAAGTGGCGGAGCTGT
>CAYWNS010000065.1:0-11168 GCA_964459715.1 uncultured Akkermansia sp. | reverse complement strand
GCCAAGAGTACCTCCGCAGGTAAAATCTCTGCCCGACCCGCCGACTGCGAAGCCCGCTGCGCCGCCGCCAGAGCTTCCATCATTTTTGTGGTCAAATTGTTGTTCATCATGCCGTTTTGACGCAGGATGCGCCGCAGTTTGTTCAAAAAAAAATCCGCACGATCCATATTTTGGGCACACCTGTCCCAAATAAGTTAAAAAGCTTCGTGGTGGGCGATGACCTTGAGGCAGGAAGACACGGGGGTGATCAAGTACGAGGTACGAAGTACGAAGTGAAGGAGTGAGGCGCAACGGGGTTGCGCGAGCATGACGGGAGGGGGCAAAGCCAAAACGACGTGAGGGACCTGAATCCATGCATCCGTGGGGTTGGTACACCCGTGGTAGGCGGGGAGATATTCGCATGACACCACTGTTCATCACAAATGACACGTTCGGTTACAGCCATGGATTCTCAACACCCTCATCACACACGTTTTTCCTGCACGCCTCCATTGCCTACCACGCCCGCCACTCCCCGGCTCTGCCACATCGTACTTCGTACCTCGTACTTCATGTTGGGCGTCTGTAACCCGCATGGGGATTGGCATCGCGGCGTTTTTCGAAAATTTTGTTGGGACGGATGTGGTATTTTGGGAGTGAAGGCGAAAAAAATTTCGTGTTGCCAATTGCGGGGAGGTGTGGTAAGCTGGGAGCACCATGAAAATCACCGGTACTACACATAAGAAAGCCGCGGAGTGGGTGGAGCAAGTTCGCCGACTCTGTAAACCTGATTCCGTCTACTGGTGCGACGGAAGTGAGGAGGAGAATACCAAGCTGTGCGACATGCTCGTGGAGAAGGGCACCTACATACGCTTGAATCCGGAGAAACGTCCGGGGTGTTTTTTGGCGCGTTCCACGCCGTCGGATGTGGCGCGTGTGGAGGAGCGTACGTTCATCTGCTCTGAAAAGCAGGAAGATGCCGGACCCACCAACAATTGGAAAGCTCCGGCTGAAATGAAAGCCATCCTGAACAAATTTTTGGACGGCAGCATGAAGGGGCGTACGATGTACGTCATTCCCTTCTGCATGGGACCGCTGGATTCACCGCTCGCCAAGATCGGGATAGAGATCACCGACTCCGCGTACGTGGTGACCAACATGCGCATCATGACCATCATGGGCGCGGAGGTACTCAAGCGACTCGAGGAGGAAGCACAGGGCGGCGGGAATCCGAAACGCGACGGATACGGCGACTTTGTGCCCTGCCTGCACACAGTAGGCGCACCGCTGGAGCCCGGACAGCAGGATGTCACTTGGCCCTGCAACAACGAGGAGAAATACATCTGCCACTTCCCGGAGACCGGCGAGATTATATCCTACGGTTCCGGATACGGTGGCAACGCCCTGCTCGGCAAGAAGTGCTTGGCTCTGCGTATTGCCACGAACATCGCGCGGCGTAATGGCTGGATGGCCGAGCACATGCTCATTTTGGGCATCACGGACCCACAGGGGCGCAAGTCTTACGTGACGGGAGCATTCCCCTCCGCCTGCGGCAAGACTAACCTCGCCATGCTCGTGCCACCCCCTGCCCTGAGGGCAAAGGGCTGGAAGACAAGCATCATCGGCGACGACATCGCTTGGATTTGGCCGCATGAAGACGGTACCTTCCATGCCATTAACCCCGAAAACGGGTACTTCGGTGTGGCACCGGGGACGTCCTACAAGACCAACCCCATCGCCATGGATACCATCAAGAAGAACGTCATCTTCACCAACGTGGGACTCACCGATGACGGCGATGTGTGGTGGGAAGGGATGGACGGCGAGCCGCCCGCGCATGCTATCGATTGGCAGGGCAATGACTGGACGCCGGATTGCGGTCGCAAGTGCGCTCACCCCAACAGCCGCTTCACCGCTCCTTCCGCCCAGTGCCCCACGCTCGACCCGGAGTACTACAACCCGGAAGGGGTCTCCATCAGCGCGTTCCTCTTCGGTGGACGTCGCGCGACGACGATGCCGCTCGTTTACCAGTCCCGCGATTGGAAGCACGGTGTGTACGTAGGTGCCACGATGGGCTCGGAAATGACCGCCGCCGCGTTCGGCAAGATCGGGCAGGTGCGCCGCGATCCCATGGCAATGAAACCCTTCATCGGCTACAATGTTGGCGATTACTGGCAGCATTGGCTGGATATGGGCGAGAAAGCCTCTGCGGACAATCTCCCCAAGATATTCAATGTCAACTGGTTCCGTAAGGACGAGGAGGGGCACTTCATTTGGCCGGGCTACGGTGACAACATGCGTGTGCTCGACTGGGTGCTGCGCCGGTGCCGTGGCGAGGTGGAAGGTGTGGAAACCAAGCTCGGCGTTTCCCCCGCCTACGGCGAACTCGACCTCGAGGGGCTGGACAGCTACACGGAGGAGGAGTTCAACAAGAACATGACCCTCACACCTTCCGAATGGCAGGCTGAGCTGGAAAGCCAGACGGAACTCTTTGACTCTGTGGGTGCCAAACTGCCCGCCGAGCTGGAAGAGCAGCGCAAGTCGCTGATCGCTAAGTTCAGTTAAGGCTTCAGCCCGTCGCCCTCCCCCGCCCACACCGCTTGCGCGGCGGAGAGATTTGCGCGGCTTCCGGTTGCGGGGGAGGGCTGCGAGGCTGGGGGGGGGTGCGCGGCGGGCAAAGCGGGGGTGGATGGGGTGACACACCCCCATCGCCTCCGCCGCGGTGGGCGCGGGGTATGAACTTAAGACAACCAATGAATATACCTGACAAGTTTACATCCGAATCCGTTGGAGAGGGGCATCCCGACAAGGTGGCGGATTATATATCGGACTCCATCCTCGATGCCTGTTTGGCGCAAGACCCCGATGCGCGTGTCGCGTGCGAAACTCTCGTGAAGGACAATCACGTGGTGCTCGCCGGGGAAATCAGCACGAGTGCGAAAGTTGATTATGAGAGCATTGTGCGCCATGCTATCCGGACAATCGGGTACCGCACCCCGGCAGATGATGAAGTTTTTTACGCCGATGGCGTGGAGGTGCTGAACTTTCTCTCCGAGCAAAGTCCGGATATCGCGCAGGGGGTGGATGCCCGCGCGGCAGACGGCAAAGAAGGGAGCGAGCAAGGGGCGGGAGACCAAGGCATTATGTTCGGCTTCGCGACCGATGAAACCCCGGAGTACATGCCCGCGCCCATCATGTACGCGCACCGCATCATGCGCGAACTTGCCAAGGTACGCCGTGAGAAGAAAGTTTCTTGGCTGCGCCCCGACAGCAAGTGCCAAGTCACGGTAGTCTACGGCGCGGACGGTCGCCCCGAGTACGTCTCGGATGTGGTACTCAGCACCCAGCACACGGAGGATGCGACGCATGATACCATCCGAGCATTCTGCACCGATCTCATCAAACGCGTGTTGCCCGAGGGGCTCTTGCGACATGAGACCAACTACCATATCAACCCGACCGGGCGTTTCGTCATCGGTGGTCCTCACGGCGACTCGGGGCTCACCGGGCGCAAGATCATCGTGGACACCTACGGCGGCATGGGGCACCACGGCGGCGGTGCGTTCTCCGGTAAAGATTGCAGCAAGGTGGACCGCTCCGGGGCTTACATGTGCCGCTGGGTCGCCAAGCACCTGATTGCTGCCGGACTCGCCCGCCGGTGCGAGCTCCAAATCGCCTACGCTATCGGCAAAGCTGACCCCGTCTCGATTATGGTGGACACTTTCGGCACGTCCCAACTCAGCGGTCCGGAAATTACACAGCGAATTCGCGGCATATTCTCCTTCAAACCGGCGGATATGGAAAGGGTTCTCGGACTTCGCCGCCCCATCTTCACCCAATCCACCAACTACGGTCACTTCACCGACCAAAAGTTACCTTGGGAAAAAGTCGACCCGGACAAGGTCAGGTTACTGCGGGGGGGAGTAAGGGAATAAGAGGTACGAGGTACGAAGTACGAAGTACGAAGTGGCAAAGCTGTGGCGGGGGTCATGTGGTGAGGAGGAGGGAGAGGCGAAGAGGTACGTCTGTCTCGGTAAAATTGAAAGCTTTATGGTGAGCGAGAAGTCTGTGGCAGGGAAGGGAGATGGAAGTACGAAGTACGAAGTGGCAAAGCCGAGGAGTGGCGAGTGGGGTAGGCGGTACGGAAGTGACGAGGAAGCAACTTGATCACCTCTCCGTTTCCCTGCCACAAAGTCATTGCCCACCACCAAGCCTTTGATTGATTTGGGACAGATGTGGCTTTTGCTTAGTTTCTTCGGTTTGCTCTTCGTCGACCGCGCCCGGTAGGTTTTTCCTGTCGGGGCTTGGTGATTTTTTCCTGCCGAGGCTTGGTGGGGGCAGGACGGGTGGTTGTGGGTTGTGGCGTTACCTTCGGTGTCTGCTTGACCTCCTTTTTGTTGGGAGCAGGTGCCTCTGTGGGGATGACAGCCTGCGGTGCTATAGAACGCACAAAAGTATCGATACCGACGGCGAGAGCCGCCGCCAGCTGTGAATAATACTCCGGTTTGGTGAATTGCGTGCTTTCCTGCGGATTACCGGAGAAACCCAGTTGCACCGACACCGCAGGCATCTTCAGCGAACTGAGCAAACTGTAATGGACGTGTCGACAGCCCTTGCCGACGGCATGCATCTCCGCACTCAGCGCGTGCTGTATCGCGTACGCCAGTGCCGCACTCTTGCAGAGGTAGGCGTCGCCCGGTCTCGCTCTGCCATCCACCGGCGACGGCGGGAGCACATACACACTCGGACCGATGGCTTCCGGAGCGGCCGATTCGAGGTGCAGACTCACGAAAATGGCGTTTGGCACGGCATTCGCGCTATCTACACGCTGCCGGTCCGACAGAAAGTAGTCCCCCGTACGCGTTAAGAAACAACTTTTGCCCGCCTTCTCCAGCTCTGCTTTCAGGGCGAGTGCCACCCGCAAAACCACCTGTGCCTCATTGCCTGCCGCGCAGATATTCCCGCCATCGTGACCGCCGTGCGCGGCGTCTATCACCACGGATTCAACCTTCGCGGGGTCGCGGATATAGGTCGGTCTCAGGATGGGGTCCAACCAGTACACCCAATCTTCCCGAGAAATCAGGAGTTTGCCACCCGCGTCTCTCATGAAGGGGCGCGAAAGCGTGATGTCCACCCCATTGATGCGTAACTCCTTCGCGCCGGGACCAAGCTCTACTTGGGAATCTTCGTGTGAAAGGACGTAGGCACCCTTGCGCGACGCTTGTCCACCTTCCATCAATTTGTAGAAGCTGCGCAATTCATCCACCGACTGGTAGGGGACATCGGGCATCCCACCCGCCACCGTCCACGCCTCCGGCTCCGCGCGCGAGATTGCGGTCATGCCGCATACAGCGACAACGGTTACCCACATCACCCTCACGCTCCAAAAGGTCAACACACCCACGCGGCAACGCGCATGCCGCAGGGAAGCGGCACAGCAAGAAAATACCTCACCGAGATGAAGGAGCATATCGGACACCGGACAAGGTTGTTTTGGACGGAAAGTATTCATCGTGAGGAACTACGAGGCACACCGACACGGACGGCTCCGCCCCCGCTACGACGCACACTGCTTGCCCGAAAGCGAGACTGGGAGGTGTAGCGCACAATCCCGTCACAAATGCACTGAGCGAGCATATCTTGGTAACGATCCGAGCTTATCTTGGTTCCCTCATTCGGATTGGTGACAAACCCCCCCTCGAAGAGGATAGCCGGACGCTTGATTGTGCAGAGCACAGAGAAGCGAGCGCGCTGGATTCCTCGGTCGATAGCCCCGGTTTTTTTGATCGTATGGCTGTGTACCGCTGTCGCGAGGGCGATATTTTCGCTATCTTGGTTGTTTCCGGCAAGGTCTTCGGTCCGCCGGGTTCGAGCAAAGGGCGAGGTCGTACCGTGCGGTGCCAGAGTAAAGGTTTCAATGCCGGAGGCTCCACTCTGACCGGAATTATGGTGCAGGCTCACAAACAGACAATTCGGTGTGCGGTTCGCTATAGCCACCCGTGCCCCGAGCGTCAAAAAGTAGTCACCATCGCGCGTCATCACCACCTTGAACCCGACCGCTTCCAACTTGCGACGGACTTTCAGCCCCAGCGCGAGGTTGCAATCTTTCTCGCGGGCATACCGACTTACAGCACCGGAATCATGCCCTCCATGCCCGGGGTCCAGCACGATTGTAGTAATCTTCGCGGCACTCGCCAGCCTCGGCCTCAGCACCGGGTCCACCAATTTCCTCATATCTATCGCCGAAATCAATAACTCTCCCCCTTCTTGAAGTATCGGATAGGATAGAATATATCGGTAATTATTGACATAGAAATCTTGTTTTAGGGGGCGCAACGATATGGTTCGATTTCCCGCACCGTACGACACACAGCCCGGTCGCCCCTCCCTTTTGGCGAAACCGTAGAACTTCCACACATCTCTGACCCGCACGTAGTCCACGCCGCGCACCTGCATCACTTCCCATTTTCCCCCTGCCCCACTGCACACGCCCCCCAGCCCTGTTATCAGCAACACTCCGACCATCACGCTCCGTATGAACCACCGCTTCATGCTCTCCGCATCCATCTGTGCCCGGAGGGCTCGCTCATTGTACCACGTGAGTTTTCTGTGTGCCAACTTCCTCTCACGCGCCCTCTCCCTCGCGCCTCTTTATCTCGTTGAGCAACCTCAGAATGATTCGATCATTGACGTATAGCTTCCGTAAACTCAGAAGAAGAAGCAGAGTGACAAGCACGAGGTAAATGGTGATTGCCCAGCACGCTACCTTAACCGTATTGACAAATTTTTTGACGCGCTTATGTTCCATGAGACGCTCGCTGACGGTGTCACCGAGTTTTCTAGCATAAACACGCGCCTCATCCTTGACCTGTTCCTTCACCTCGTCAAGCACCTGCTTCATGGCTTTCATAACAACATGCGAAAGCGCAGATGAGGGTCCCTCCGAAATGGTTTCCCTTCCGATTTCAACGATGGTATCTGTGATTTTTTTGCCGATATCTGCCTGCACCGTAGGCACCCACAGCCCAAACACTAGTAGGAATATTACAACAATGAAACGCTTCATCTCAGGAAATAAAGTTACACCGAAGTAGCTTCATCATACCGCTTTCCCCGCACTCCGTCAAGCTCTTTCCATACCTGTCCCAAATAAATTAGGGACTTAGTGGTGGGCGATGACTTTGCGGCAGGAAAACACGGGGGTGATCAAGTACGAGGTACGAAGTACGAAGTACGAAGTGAAGGAGTTAGGCGCAACGGGATTGCGCGGGCATGGCGGGAGGAGGCAAAGCCGGAACAACGCGTGGGGAATAAATCTGTGCACCCGTGAGGTTGGTACACACGTGGCAGGCGGATACATGAAGAGATACTCGCGTGGCATCACTGTTCATCACAAATGACACGTTCGGTTACAGCCGTGGCGATTCAACACTTCTCATCACACACGTTTTTCCTGCACGCATCCATTGCCTATCACGTCCGCCACTCTTCGGCTCTGCCACATCGTACTTCGTACCTCGTACTTCTTGTTGGGTGTTTGAAACCCGCATGGGATAAAGGCTTCGCGGTGGGCGATGAATTTTTTCCTACTTCTTGAGTAATTCGGCGATTTCTCCCGTGGCATAATCCGCAGCTGTCTTGCCGAACTTATCCTTGGCATTGACATCTACCCCGGCGTCGATGAGCATTTTAGCAATCCTCGGACGATTCCTGATGGCGGCGCGGACCAACAGGGGATTGTCCTTGTAGCGAGGGTCTTGGGGGTCCAGCCCGGCATTTATCAATGCTTTGTATGCCGCAGGATTGCCCCGGTCGATAGCCAGTGTGAGTGGTGTACCCAGTGCGTGGCTGAAAGGCGAGAGTTCCATGCAGCGGAAATACGGGATAATCGTGAGCAATGCTTTCTGTCGATAAGAATACACGGCATCGTGGAGCAAAAAGGCCTCATTTCCGGGATTCTGCGCGTAGGGACTGAACCCCCCGCGCACTAAAATGGGTATCAGGTCATCCCGGTCCCCCTGCACTGCCACAGAAATCGCGCTCATCTTCCCACGTTTCAACGATGTATCCACTCCAGCATTTAAGAGGGTCTGCACCACCTCCGCACTGCATTTCCAGCACGACTCTCCCAATAAGTCCCTCCCTCGGTGGTTCTGATTGTCCGTGACAGCATTGGGATTAATCCCTTCTCGCAGAGCTTGCAACACGGCATCACTCTTGCCTTCTCTCGCCCGTTGATACGTTGCCAATTCTACCTCCCGTACTTTTTTGGCGTACTCGAAAGCAAACTGCACCGCCGTATCTGTCACCATCTCCTCCGCCGTCTTTCCCGCCGCGTTCCGAATACCGGTATCTGCCCCAGCCGTCAACAATATCTGCACCGCCTCTCGCTGCGATGCTTCCGCCGCCACATGCAACGGTGTATTCCCATGCTCATCCCGCCGATTGAGTGCTTCCTTATTCAGTACCCACCGCATCAACATGCGCACGTTACCGCTCCGCGCTGCCTCGTGTACCCCGCACGCCTTGTCCTGCGCCAGCACTTGCTCCGCTCCCTCCTCGGTGCATTCATCCCACGCATCCGCAGGTCGCAGGCACGTCCGCGCTGCCCAATACCCCACGATCGCTCCTACAAGCACCAAGCTTATTATCGATACAAGTTTTTTCATCTCTCCGTCGCGTATATCTTGTCTCCTTTCTACCACTTCTCTCCCCCACGGTCAAGTGAAAAAACAAAGAATCTTGAAAAGCCACACCCGTCCCATGAAAATTTTTGAAAATCGCCGCAATGCCAATCCTTATGCGGGTTTCACACGCCTTGCGTACACCATGGGGGCATCAACCTGACAGGTGTGTTGATTTTTCCTCCACGTCTCTTTTCCGCTTTGCTTGCCTCGTCCTCATTTGCGCAACCCCGTTGCGCCTAACTCCTTCACTTCGTACTTGCGGCGGGCATACGTAGCGGGCATTTGTTCCTCCGCGACAAAGTCATCTCCCTACGTTAGGTACTTATTTTTCTTTTGTCATATTCTCCTAATTGCCTTGCCAAGTGGGGAGATGGATGGTAGAATTCGCTTCCGCCGTTTCGCCCGGCAGCACACAGGTGCCCGCTACTGTCGGTGTATGGGCCTTTGAGAAGCGGCTATTCATTAACCTCAACATAATTATCAATGAGTAAAGAAGAATTGGAAGCCTTGATTGTATCGAAGCTTCCTTCTATTCGTAAGGGTGATATCGTCATGGGTACCATCCGAGAAATTCGTCCCCAAGTTGTATTGGTGGACATTGGATATAAATCCGAAGGCGTGATACCTATCTCAGAATTTGAAGATGAAGAGATCGAAGTGGGCGACCAAATCGAAGTTCTCGTCGAGAGTTTGGAGAATGACGAGGGTCACGTGGTTCTCTCCAAGGAAAAGGCTGCTCACAAGCAGAACTGGGACAAGATAGTGGCGGTATACAAGGAAGGTGGTCTCGTCAAGGGCAAGGTGAAGAGTGTGGTCAAGGGCGGGCTCATGGTCAATGTGGGCGTGGAGGCTTTCCTGCCGGGGTCTCAGGTGGATATTATCCCGCCCAAGGACCTCAACGAATACGTCGGCAAAATTTATGAATTCAAGATTGTCAAGGTCAACGATGAGCGCAAAAATATCGTTCTTTCGCGGCGTGAAGTGATAGAAGCGGAGAGGAGCGAGCTGCGTCAACACTTCTTGGAAACGGTGAAAGCGGGAGACCGCGTGCACGGTATCGTGAAGAACCTGACGGACTTCGGGGCTTTCGTGGACCTATCCGGCATGGATGGCTTGCTGCATATCACCGATATGAGCTGGGGACGTGTGAATCATCCCTCGGAATTGCTGCACATCGGGCAGGAAATCGAGGTTCTCATCCTCGAAGTCGACCGCGAAAAAGAGCGGGTGTCGCTCGGTCTGAAACAGCTTGCCGACAATCCGTGGGCGGACATCGAGGAGAAGTATCCGATTGGCTCCCATGTCAAGGGTCGCATCACCAAACTCCTCGCCTACGGTGCTTTTGTGGAGCTCGAACGCGGCGTAGAGGGGCTGGTGCACGTCTCGGAGCTGTCGTGGACAAAGCGGATCACTCGCCCGAGCGATGTGCTTTCTCTCGACCAAGAAATCGAGGCTGTTGTGCTCAGCATCTCGGTCGAAGAACAGAAAATCTCCTTGGGAGTCCGTCAGCTCGAAGAAAACCCGTGGGATGCCATCGAAGCGCGCTTCCCTGTGGGCACGGTTATCTCCGGTGCAGTCCGCAATCTCACCCCCTATGGTGCCTTTGTCGCCTTGGAAGAGGGAATCGATGGCATGATCCATGTCTCCGATATGAGCTGGACCCGCAAGATCAATCACCCCTCCGAGGTCATCAAGAAAGGAGATGTCGTGGAGGCTCGTGTGTTGAGTATCGACAAGGAAAATCAGCGTGTCTCTCTCGGCATTAAGCAGCTTGAGGATGACCCGTGGGAGACGATCGACAAACAATTCAAAGTCGGTGACCTCGTCTCCGGTCAAGTCTCCAAGATTGCTTCTTTCGGTGCTTTCGTGAATTTGGACGGCGATATCGATGGGCTGATCCATATTTCCCAGCTCTCCGAGGACCACGTTGAACGCGTTAAGGATGTCCTTAAGACCGGTGACCAGATCCAAGCCCGCGTCATCAAGGTCGACCGCATTGAGCGTCGTATCGGTCTCTCCATCAAGGCTGTAAATTACGATGCCGAACAGCTCCGTCGCGAAACGGCTGCCTTTGAAACCGTCCGCGCCGGTGATATGGTCGGTCTGGAGCAAGCGTTCAACCTCGCTTCCCTCCAAGCCGAAGAATGGAGTCCCTCCGATAACGCCGGTAAATAGCTTTCTCGGCATATATGTTTGGTCTACCCGCCCGCAGGAGCAATCTTGCGGGCGGCATGCTAATGGTAGGAGTACGAAGACAACGAGAAGTACGAGGTACGAAGTACGAAGTAGCAAAGCTGGGGAGGGAAAAGAAGGGGGGAACAAGGTGCCGGGCGGGAACAGGGGAGAGGAAACGACCGTAGGGGGCAGGGAGGGAGGCTAAGTACGAAGTAGCAAAGCCGGGGAGGGAAAAGAAGGGGGGAACAAGGTGCCGGGCGGGAACAGGGGAAAGGAAACGACCGTAGGGGGCAGGGAGGGAGGCTAAGTACGAGGTACGAAGTACGA
>CAYWNS010000064.1:0-11186 GCA_964459715.1 uncultured Akkermansia sp. | reverse complement strand
GCAGTTTGATGACAACGGACGGATGGTAAAGACGCTTGCTGACAACGGACGCAGAATCCATTCTCAACAAAAGAGTTTGTTGAGAACGTACATCCACCAAGTTCCCTTGATGAGAACAAATACAATGCTCATTATCAACAAAGCAGTTTGATGACAACGGACGGATGGTAAAGACGCTTGCTGACAACGGACGCAGAGTCTATTCTCAACAAAAGAGTTTGTTGAGAATGCGTATCCATCAAGTTCCCTTGATGAGAACAAATGCAATATTTATTATCAACAAAGCGGTTTGATGATAACGGATGGGTGGTAAAAAGGTTTGCTGTCAACGGAGGCAGAGCCTATTCTCAACAACAGGGTTTGTTGCGAACGGGTGTCCAGCATGACCCATTGATGAGAACAGACGTGGTTTTCATTATCAACAAAGTGGTTTGATGACAACGGACGTGTGGCAAAAAGGGTTACTGACAACAAAGACAGAGTATATTCTCAACAAAAGAGCTTATTGACAATAGACACTATACTCATTATCAATAAAGCTGTTTAATGACACAGGATGCGATGTCTCCAATCACCGACGGGAGTCATTCGCGAATGCCTAATTGCTCACGCAGGAAAGTAATAAGAGACGGCATAGACTGAGAGAGCAGAGAAACCACGTCATCAAAGCCGCTGGCACCGCCATAGTAGGGGTCCGGGACACCGTCTAGGGTACAACCTTCCGGGAACCATATTTTCATTGGCAGCACGAGGGTCGGGAAATGCCGCAGCATGTCCTGCACATCGCGCAGGTTGGAAGAGTCCTGTGGGATGATGAGGTGGAAGCGGGAGCCATCCTCGGGGGAGAGCTGACGCGCGCGGTGGGAACCCGCAGCAAAACCTGCGCGCTGCAGTGCGGCAAGCATACGTGCATCCGGGCGGGAACCCACATGGTACGCAGCCGTACCACAGGAGTCCACCTCCACAAGTTTCTCCATGTCGGCTTCGCGGAGAGCGGCACGGCACACAATCTCAGCTGCCGGACTTCGACAGATATTTCCGAGGCAGACAAAGAGGATGCGATAAGGGGACACGGAAAGGTAATTCAGCAGGTTGGGGCATTGACCGCGAGACCCGCAAGAGATGTCTCACGGTAGTTGGGGTGCAGGTGACGACCAGTTTCATACATTGTAGCTATCACGCTGTCCAAGCTCACGAAATGGACACCATCGCCGCGCATGGCGAGGCGCGCGGCATTAACAGCCTTAACGGCACCGATCGCATTGCGTTCAATGCACGGCACTTGCACGAGACCGCAGACGGGATCGCAAGTGAGTCCGAGGTTGTGCTCCATAGCAATTTCTGCCGCATTTTCCACTTGGGCATTGGAGCCGCCCATAGCTGCGGTCAACCCCGCTGCCGCCATAGAGCAAGCCACGCCCACTTCACCCTGGCAGCCTACTTCAGCTCCCGAAATTGAAGCATTCGTGCGATAAAGGTTGCAAATAGCCGAGGCGGTAAGCAAGAAAATCTCCGCCCCGACTTCTGCCGAATGCGGAGAATCTTTACAGCCGTAGCGATCGTAGTAACGTAGCACAGCCGGGAGCACCCCGGCAGAACCCATGGTCGGTGCTGTAACAACACGACCGCCTGCAGCATTTTCCTCCGCCACAGCAAATGCCCACAAATTGATCCAATCAATGATGGTAAGGGCATCTGTTTCATTTTGGCGAAATCGTTTCTCAATACTGGCATAAATCAACGGGGCGCGACGCGGCATGTGGAGTTCCCCCGGAAGCACACCCGGCGTAGACATCCCACGATCGATAGCACTTTGCATCACCTTGGCTACAACACGCACCCTAGCACTCAACTCGGGAGCTGAACGCAAATAGCTTTCGTTGCGGCGTATAAGTTGAGCTATGGTGACTCTCTCACACGTGCAGAGGTCCATGAGTTCACGACAGGATCTGAATTCTACGATACTCGGGTGCTGGTGCGGCGGCTCACTCTGCTGCATCTGCTCGATGCTACGGATGGCACCGCCACCGATGGAAAAGTACACCTGCTCGCGCAGGAGAGAGCCATTGGTACCAAATGCCTTAAAGCACACACCATTCGGATGCTCCGGTAGACTTTCCCCCTTGCGTGCCACGACGTCCCGTTCAAGCCGGAAAGGGATGGACTGCTGACCGCCGAGTGGGAGAGGATCAGGGATATCCACCGGACCCTGCATGTCCTCCGCATTCAACCCCATCAGACCGTATGCCACTGCCTTTGGTGTGCCGTGCCCTGCCCCGGTAAGAGCTAGGGAGCCGTACAACTCCACGCGCATCCCCTGCACGTGTGAAAGCAGACCCTCCCTGTGCAGCAAGTGAACAAAGAGACTCGCCGCGCGCATGGGACCCATCGTGTGGGAGCTCGAGGGTCCGATTCCGATGGAAAATACTTCGAAAAAGCTCGTGTACATGGTACTCAGCTGATGACGCCGAGTTCCTTGCCCGCCTGAGCGAAAGCAGCGATAGCGCGATCGAGCTGCTCCTCTGTGTGAGCGGCAGAGAGCTGAGTACGGATGCGTGCCTGCTCTTTCGGCACCACAGGGTAGAAGAAGCCCATAGCGTAAACCCCCAACTCGAGCAAACGATTACTCATGCGCTGGGAAAGCGCGGCATCTCCGATCATCACCGGCACAATGGCGTGCCCGGCACCCGCCAACTTGAATCCGCACTGTTCCATCCCCCGACGGAAGTAGGCGGCATTGTGTTGAACCCGCTCCGTGAGCTCAGTCGAAGCCTCAAGCATATCGAGAACCTTGAGGGTGGTTGCCGCGATAGCGGGCATCACGCTGTTAGAAAAGAGGTAGGGGCGTGCCTTTTGACGCAATACATCCACAATTTCCTTCGATGCTGACACGTAACCGCCGGAAGCACCCCCAAGTGCTTTGCCGAATGTGCCGCTGGTGATGTCGATCTTGCCGAACAACCCGCAGTGCTCATGGGTGCCGCGACCACGCTTCCCAAGTACTCCTGTTGCGTGCGATTCATCGAAATGGACCAACGCGCCGTATTTCTTTGCAAGCTCATGGATGGCATCTAACCGTGCAATGATACCGTCCATAGAAAAGACACCGTCCGTCGAAATCATGATTGTCCGAGCCCCGGCAGTCTTTGCCTCCTTCAACTTGGCTTCCAAATCATTCATGTCATTGTTGGCGTAGCGGTAACGCGCGGCTTTACACAGACGTACTCCATCGATGATCGAAGCGTGGTTAAGCGTATCGGAAATAATCGCGTCCTCCTTGTCCAGCAAAGCTCCGAACAAACCACCGTTTGCATCGAAGCATGAGCCAAAGAGTATCGTTGCCTCTGTGCCCAAGAAAGCACTGAGACGCTCTTCGAGCTCGCGGTGTAAGGTCTGCGTGCCGCAGATAAAACGGACAGACGCCATACCAAAGCCCCAGCGATCGATAGCATCTTTCGCCGCTTTTTCCAAGTCCGGGTGGTTGGCAAGTCCAAGGTAGTTGTTAGCGCACATGTTGATGACCTTGCAGCCATCCTGCAGACCGACCTCTGAGTATTGAGGTGTATCTATGTAACGCTCTTCCTTGTAAAGACCGGCAGCCTTGAGTGCCTCAAGGTCCGCCACAATGCGATTTTTGAATTCGGGATTGTACATGGTATACCGTGCTACGTAAACAGCGCGCCTATCGTATACCGACCCGCTCAAAATGTCAAGCTGTTGTCCTGCCACAAATATCCATTCACTCGCCACCAACCAGCAAACTACGCAGCATGAGCAGCTGATACGCAGTGTGCAGACCCACGCTAACGAGTTACAGAAATATACCCGAATGAATCACTGCGCCCGGATTTGTCGCAATCCTTAGACTGGTCAAACTCGATCATGAGGTGGGGGTCCCGAGGTGTTTTATCGAGCTTAAGGGAATAAACATTGTCCTTAGGCGGCTTACCGGCACGTCCGACATGGCGATCCTCGGCGATGAGTTGAGAACCGTCGCGGAGTGCAACTGCCACAACGTTCGCTGCGTGGCGTCCTCGGACAAAATTGAAAGTCAGCTTGTATGTACCCGGGGAAGAGAAAGGCAAAGGTCCCTCCACCTCGATAGGTTCACCCTTGCCGACGCCCCCGCCGAGTACGTCCGGAGACCACCCATCCACAAGGTTAAATCCGGTTCCCCAATCGCGGATAACAATCTTTGCGGCTTTCCCCAAATAATTATCGGGAATGAGATTTGCCATCTCTGTCGCGTATTCGCGGATTTTTGGCGCGGCACTGACGCCTAGGTGACGGCGGAGTACGCCGATGGCGACAGCGTAGAGAGCTTGCCGCTGCTCATTCGAGTAGACGGGGTCCTTCAGATAGGTCTTTGCTTGAGCGAGAGCCGCTTCCCAACCTTTGCCGGGGTCCTTACTGTTCTCAATGCCGGAAATCTCAAATGCCAGATCAATGGGAGCAACGAGTTTGCGCACAAAACCTGTCTGGTTTTTGGGGTCAAGCTGCTTAATTTGGTTGATGATCTTGGCAATTTTGTCCGGAGGATTGATCTCCGGGATGCTGCACGCTTCGCCGAACAAACGGGCTTTCTCCACTCCCTTAGCCTTGGCGGCATCCGCGAGGAGCGTCTCCTGCTGATGCATAGCCCGTAAATACTTCTTGATCAGTCTGGAAACCTTTTTGGGTCGCGCGGCGTGCATGAAAGGACCACTGATAGTGGCGTAGTGCCGACCGGACTTGGTGAGCAGCAGGAGAGCAGGGTAGTCCGGAGCATCCGGCACGTTTAGCTTCCCGAAGCGTGCTTTATCCGCTTCCTTACGCTCATCCGAGAGGACATTGGGAATGGGTACCTCCATGAAAACGGCATCCCCTGCCGCCTGCTTCACTGCGTCAGACTTCATCAGCTTTTGACAGACTGACCTGCTGTAGGTATCCCAACCTTCCGCGAAAGCAAACAAGATGTAACCATCATCTTTCAGGAGGGGTTGCGCCGCTTCAAAGGTATCCGCTTTGGTAGGTTCCGCGTTGCAGGGCATAAACAAGCCCATGACCAAGACCGACATTAGAAGTAACGATGTTTTCATAGTCCTTACGAATTAAGTGTCATACGTTATGCGGCAGGTTTACCATATACGTAAATACCGAGCAGATGGAAGAACTCCGGTCCTCCCGGGCGAAGAATCCGGACGAATTTGGCGAGAGGGCGAGATGTATTCAAATCCGCACGCAGCACGCGTTGTGTGCACTGCCCGAGTTGAGCCACATCATGCCAATCATTATCTCTCCCGGATTCCGAAACCTGTATCTTCATATTATGGAGACGCCCCCAATTACCTTGTGTTGCCACGATCACCACGCCGGTGAGATTCGCCTGTTTGGGGAGCGTGACCACCACCCAAGCGTCCTTATCCTTACCCGTATGGAAAGCTCCCCCGACGCCGGGCTCCAAGACGCCCCAATGAGCACAGGGATGGTCAAACCTGGACGTGGATGAAGCGTGTATCATACCACCCTGCGAGACGAGTTGCTCGGGGAAGGGCTCAATGGGGGGCATTTTCGCTTCCGGAGCCTTGTATTTCTTCGGCAGAGAAGCCGCCAAGGAATTGAAACTGCTGAGGTCACCAGCAGCCTCTGCTGCCAAGATTACCGGCGAGAGCAGTTTTTCACGATCCTCATCCGATCCACCGCCTCCACTGCCGCTCAGGGCTCCGGTCATCGCTCCCAAGAAAGCCGTCCTTCGTGCGTCGGGTAATTTATTGCACAACTCCGTACCCCACGACAGCAAGACCGTGGAATAGGCAGTCTTACCTGCAGTGGCGGAAAGAGTCGAGCGAAGAAAGTCCAGCGCGGCATCATCTTTCGCCGGGTCGATACCCATCAAATGCAACTGCGCAGCAAGGAACTCCTCAACTCGCCAACGACCATGGAAACTTTTATCCCACTCGGGGTCCGGGCACATCTCCTGCACCTTATCCCAAAAATCGGAAACTATACGGCGCAGCTCCGTCTTATCCACATTCTTTATTTTTTCGAGAGAAGGGTAGACAAGTTGCCGGAAGATGGTAGCCGTCATTTCAGGGAACTCCTTAGCGAGAAGCGAATTGAGCAGATCGCAAAGCTTGATCCATTGTGTGGCATCCTGCGGCGAGGTTCCCCGGAGAAAGTCCGCGTAATCGCGCCAAGCATAATAGTTGGCGGGCTGCGATTTTATTGCGCCAATGTAGAACTCCTTCGCTTTCTCGGGAGCACTCTGTGCATACAGATTGGCGAGTTTAAGCTGCGCCTGCGATAGTCCTGTCTTTCCCCTTTCCCTCGAAGAGAAAAGTTTATCAGCCATGTGCAGGGAACCAAAGCAATGTACATCTGCAAATACCGTCCAATGTAACCCGCGTTGCCAGCTCAACGAATACGCAGGGGTCCACTTGCCTCCCACCAGTACCACGTATGAGCAGTGACTGGGCTCACCGGCAGTCATAGCCGGTACACCGTTTGCGATGGCGACCGTGGCACCATAGTGAGAGAGACCGCCGCAGACACCGCCCACCGTTCGGGTGATGTCGTTGAAATTGTCACCGAACGAGTCGTCCCCGTAAAAGGGCGCATGGTAAAAGGGTCCTTGGACTGAATCCCCGAAGATATTCGTGGAGCGATATGGTGCCTGCCAACAAGCCCCGGTGTACCGATACGCGGGCAAGTGTACGTTTTGTTGACCATACTTTAGACTCTCTACAGACCCGGATTTATCATTGCCTCCCGCACCGTCCAACACTCCCCTTCCTTTCAATCCGCAAATGACTCGCAACTGCCAGAAGGGTAACTTATCGAAGCTCTTGTTCAGCTCGCCGTCCTTCCATGCCTGCGTAATAACACGGGCGCGATTCACCGCATCGTCTTGCGAAAGCCCCTGACGCGCAAACTCAATCGCCGTTGCCGTCGCTATGTTACGCTCCATCTCCCGATATGGCATCCCCGGATTCTTCTCGGCAATTTTATCGAGAATGGCGAGTGCCTCTGCCGTGTGTGTATACTCACCCGTCGAGGAAAGCTGGTTTGCCCAATCGAGATTACTGCCGACCATCTCGACTATGGGCGGCAACGACGCACGCTCCGCAGTGGGCAGGTCCTGCAAACGATGTTTGGCGGCAATCTCCTTTTCAATGACTTCGATACGCTGCGAAAGCTTGCGCATCGCCTCGACGTGCTTGGCAGGAGGCTGCGTGCCGACGGGTATCCTGTCCTGCAATTCCTTGAGCTGCTTCCGGAGTTTATCGAGATTCTGTCGACGCTGCTCCTCGATTTTGCCCCACTGCTCAGCACCGCTCCTCTCCATGGAAAGCATGGCGGCATCTGCCAAGAGTAGACGATTCTCCGGCTCCCGAATAAAGCGGCTGACATCATCCGGAGTGGTCCCCTTCAAACGCTGCTCAATCATGCTTGTCACTTTCTTGGCAGCATCCTCCGGCTTATTCCACTCTTCGGCAGTCAGAATGGTGTCGATATAGCTGCCCGGGACCGATTTAGGGATGCGTAACGCATCGCATAGTGCAGCTGGAAGCAATTTGCGTGTTACTCTCGGGCTGATGTAGCAAAACGCCACACCTACCGCAAGCAGCAGCAAGATTGATATCAGAATTTTTTTCTTCATCGTACCGTGATTACATTGGGTTAAAGAACATGCTACCGGTCGGGGAAAGCGTCTCGTGAATCGCCGTTGCGCATCGAGGGCGGAGTATCCAAGTCATCCTGCGGCGAGATGTTGCGTCTACCACCGTGAGAATCGGAGTAGGTGTCGGTCTCGTTGTTTCGGTGGCGCGGTGCGGGTGATGTCGTCTCCTGTTGAGACACGGAATTTCGCGCCTGAACTTTAGCTACAGGGGGCACGGTGTCGCGACCGCCTTGTCCACCGTAAACCGGTGGTACGGACGGATCATGGAAGAGGTCTAACTGCCGCTTAGATGGGGATGTTGCTTGCCCCGAAGATGTCTCCTGCCGACCGGATTGAGTAGAACTGGGGTACGTTGCATCATCGTATAGCTGCTCCTCGCTTTCCGAGTTGGGTACGGAAGGGGTAGGCGGTGTAACTTCGTCATCTACCGGGGGTGTATCCTGTTCGCTCGCATCTGCTTCTGCGGGAACCGGGTTCTCTTCGGGATGCCCCGTGGACCCTGTAGCATCGGGTGCCGCATTTTCCGCAGCTTCCTCCTCATCGTGGATGGGTCCTTCTTCCACTTCATCCGCAGGCGTCATCTGCCCGGCTTCCTCCTCCGGAGCAACGGGCGTAGATTGTTCAGCAGTACCATCTTCGGGTCGCCCCGGCACGGGAGCAGTCGCACAGGCTGCCTTGAACTCCTCGGCATCAATAGAAGCAATGAGGGTGACCCTCACCTCCTTAAGCCCCTCCTTCACGGCTACACCAAAAAATATCCGTACGTCATCCGAACCGAATGCTTTTTGTACCTCTTCCATGACTTGATGTATCTCATTGATGGAAAGCGTATTTCCTCCTGCAATATGCACGATAACCATACGTGCGAAACGCAATGCACCGTGGTAGCGCATGAGGGGGGAATCCACAGCAGCAAGGGCTGCTTGCTTTGCACGTTCCGTTCCATCACTACTCCCGGAACCGAATATGCAACGCGAATCGCTGCTTTCGAGAACAGAGGCAAGCTCATCGAGTCCCAAGTTGATCAGTCCCGGAGACGTCGCCATCATAGGCACAGCCGCTGTAGCCTTTGCCAACAGCCGATTCACTTCTTCAAATACCTCCCGTGCGCCGCTGCGGTCGCGGAAAAGCTCTTCCATGTAGTCATTTTCGAAGCAAAGCACGATGTCCGACACGCGCGAAACCTGCTCGAATGCTTCCATTGCTTGCTCGCGGCGACGTTTCCCCTCAAAACCGAAGGGCATCATCACCACACTCACCAAGAAAACTCCGATCTCCTTCGCTAGACGTGCCAATACCGGACCAGCACCGGAACCCGTGCCACCACCGAGTCCAACCACCATGACCACTAACTTGCAGTTAGAAAGGACATTGCGCACCTTTTGCTCACTCTCCTGCATGGCTCGCTTACCGACTTCCGGGTCTCCACCCGAACCAAGTCCGTGACTTACTCCCTCCCCAAGCTGGATAAACTCCACATTCCCGCAGGCTTGGCTCAGCCGCTCGTCGAGCGACATGATGTAGAGTCGGATATTTTCGGCACTAGACCCGTTAAAACACTTGAGGACATTGGCACCACCACCGCCGATCCCGATAATCGCGATACCACTCGCAGAGGGATTGTCTTTTCTGTATTGTAGCATAATTTTAGAATGGAATTACCGTCTGTGGGGAAAAAGCTTACCGAGCCACTCGAGCCAAAAGGGTTTGGGTTCCCGGCTGTGCATCTCCTCCTCGTACACCTGCGCATAGCGAATCAATCCGATGGTCGTGAAGTATCGCGGGTCATTTGAATACCTCGAATTCCCTTTTTGCTCCGTCTGCGACCACACATGCACCTCCGTCCGATACATCGCGCGCGCCAAGTCTGCCAATCCGCGCATCATGCTCGTACCGCCCGATAAATAGACCTCAAGTCCGTTGTTCCGCCACAACTCCCGAGGAATCTTCTCACCGACTCGCTTCAGTATATCCACGAGTCGATCCTGTATGATCTGGTTGAGCTCCCCACGTGCAATCGCAACATCATGGAGTCCAGTGTCTGTACGGTAAAGTGCCAGTGTCCGGTCTTTCGTGTCTCCAAAAGCATTGCCCTCGCGGCACTTGAGCACCTCTGCCGCTTCCATGGATACACTGCGGCTTGTTACCAAACTGATGTCGTTATTGATTGTCCTGCCACCTGCAGGAATGCAACCGCAGGCGACTATCTCCCCACCCTTATAGCAGATGTAGTCCGTCGTACCACCACCAATATCTATGACAAGCGCACCACTTTCCCGCTGCGCACTCTTAAGCACTGCCTTCGCTGTCGCCAAGGGTGCAAAAACCATGCAGCGCACCTCCAAAGGTACATCCATGACGCACTGCAGCGAATTCTGGAGTCGCGTCTTGATCCCGTGGATCACGTGACAACTGACATCGATGGTGCGTCCACTCAGACCATCCGGAAGAGGTGTTGGGGGACGTCCATCGATCGAATAACCGCTGTATTCACGATTGATCACAAAGCGGTCGGCTGCCAAATCAAGCTCCTCCGCCTTTTCTCTCGCCATGGCAGCAAATTCTTCATCAATGATAGATTCATCCTCCGGCAAACGGTACGACCCTACATTCGTCTCCCCACGAATATGTTCGCCGGTCACGCTCAAATACACATTTACGATGTCCACGTTCGACTCCTCCTGTGCCTTATCTAACGCGTCTCTCACGCACTGACGCGCCAAATGCGGTCGTTCTATCTCTCCCTTCACGACCCCCGCACTCTGTACAACTCCCACCCCAAAAATCTTGGCAGTGCCATCTGACCGACCTTCCCCAACAACCATGCATGTCTTGGAAGTGCCTATCTCAAGCCCGACATATATCTGTGATTGTGCCATCTTTTCGTCCCTTCCCTTGCTTCGACGCTATCCTAGCACAAAGACCCCCTCACCGCAAGTAGGATTTATGGCAATACCACCCGCACTGGAACAAAAATGTGTACCGCAGTATGTGCATGCCGCGTATGGAAAATGGACAAGGATATATGATAAATCGTAAAGCATCAAAATTAAAAGTCACCGAATGCCCGAAGCATCAAAATTAGAGGTCATCCAACAGTCTACTCCTTTTGCCCCATTTTGCAAGCCCTCTGTCTCTTTCGCCTTCCTTTTTTTCATGTCCGTCCCTCCTCTCTTCCCTTTGCCTCTTTTACTATGTACTCTCTTTCACCCTGTATGCTCTTGCTTTCAATCTTTTGCCGTGCCTCCAATGCGTTTTGTTAATGCCCCCTTTTATAGCATCTCTTTGCTTAGATATTCCTCCTTCGCATCCCTAACATCTCTGCCCTGCGTGTTTCTTCTGCTCTTTCCTCCTTGCTTTCTCCCCCTGCACAGGTGTAGCGTGGTGGGGCGAGTGATCGTAGGGCACATGGTGCCCGCAGGTCCTCGCCCCACCACGCTACCCGTGGGTTGGGGGGGGGGGGGGGGGGGGGCCCGGGGGGGGGGGGGGGGGGGGGGGGGGGGGGGGGGGGGGGGGGGGGGGGGGG
>CAYWNS010000063.1:0-11331 GCA_964459715.1 uncultured Akkermansia sp. | reverse complement strand
CACTCGCAGCTTCGGGAGTGGTCTTACGGCACCACCGCACCCAACGCGAAAGCTTCTCCCAAAACCTTCGCTCTGTCTGTCGCGTTCTTTTGTACCACCGCTGTGCTCCTTTGTCAATACCATCCTCCAAAAAATTGTGTCATTTTTTCACACTCGTCCCAAGAAATTTTCTCAGAATCGCCGCAACGTCACTTTCCACGCGCTTTTCACGCGCTTTGTACACCACGGGGCATTAATCTCACGGGAACTCACGTTTGCAATGGTGGACGAGTGTTGCGTGTGGCTTCGTACCGTTCAATTTCAGCACTGAGCTCAGCCCAGCGGGAGAAGAGTGACTCGTCCTCCCTGTCCAGACGTTGGTATTCTTCGGAGAGTGAGCGTAGGAGCTCGGCATCATTGCCTACGTCGTCTCGGCTGAGCATTTTCGTAATTTCCGTCTTACGGGCGGCACATGCCTCTATAGCCGTTTCCAGTTGAACAAGTTGCCTTTTAAGTGGTCTGATCACGCGCGCCTCCGCTTCGCGCATTTGCGCGCGTTCCCGGCGAAGTGCCTGCCGATTTTTCGCGGCGACGGACGTCCCGGGGCGGGTACTTGCAGCGGCGGAAGCTACGGCTTCGCCCTCAACCTTCTCGAGATATTGACTCACGTTCCCGTAAAACAGACGGGGGTTATGCCCCGGACGAAACTCAAGCACCTTGTTGACTAGTGGGTCTAGGAAGCTGCGATTGTGGGAAACGATGCAAAACGAACCCGGATATTCCTGTAGGGCACGCTGCAATACTTCCTGACTCTGCATATCCAGATGGTTCGTCGGCTCGTCCAAAATGAGGAAGTTCGCCGGATGCAACAGCATGCGCACCAACGCCACCCGCGACTTCTCCCCGCCGGAAAGCATCTCGATGCGCTTAAATACATCATCTCCGTGGAACAGAAAGCAGCCCAAAATGTTGCGCACCATCGGCAGGGTTTCCCGAGACGCCGCCGCTTCCGCGCATTCTAACACTGTCTGTCGGGTATCCAAGACATCCGTATGTGTCTGAGAGAAAAAGGCGACCTCCGTGTGGTGCCCGAACCGCACCTCCCCCGCGTCCGCTTCCTCCGTCTTAGAAATCAATCGCGTAAAGGTTGACTTCCCCGCGCCGTTCACCCCGACGATCGCTATACGGTCCCCCTTCTCCATCCGAAAATCATAGCCGCGCAGCAGCCGGACATTCCCATACGCCTTGCTCACCCCGCAAAGTTCAACTACCATCGCACCCCCTGCCGGGGGCTTCGGAAAATGGAAACTCAAAACCTCTTCCTCTGCCTCTTCCTCAATGACTTCGAGCTTTTCGAGCTGCTTGAGGCGACTTTGTACCAAGGCTGCCTTCCCGGCGTTATAGCGAAACCGGTCGATGAAAGCACGTGTCTTCGCCACCTGCTTGCGTTGCTTTTGCGCAGCTTTCCGGCGTGCCTCACGCCGCGCCCGACTTTCTCTCAGGTAAAACGAAAAGTTACCGGAGTACTCCTCCGCGCGTCCGTGGTGTATCGCGATCGTGCGCGTGACGAGCGCGTCCAGCAACGCCGCATCGTGCGAAATGATGCAGATAGCCCCCCGGTAATTGCGCAAATAGTGCTCCATCCACCGCTGACTCTGCAGGTCTAAGTGGTTGGTCGGCTCGTCAAGCAGGAGTATCTCCGGTTCGCGTAGCAACAACCCGGCGAGAGCGATCCTCATCTGCCATCCGCCGGAAAACTCCCCGCAATCCCGCTCAAAGTCGCTTTTCTTGAATCCCAACCCGCCCAAAATGGTCTCCGCCCGCGCCCGCAGCGTATGTGCCTCGCTGTCGTGCAGCAGGATCTCCAACCGCCCCAACTCCTCTAAGGTATCACCGTAGCGAGGGTCTTCCTTCCCAAGTTTTTGCATCTCTGCCGTCAGTTCTTCCACCCGTGCCGTCATCTTTGCGATGCTGTCGACATCGGCGAGTACTTTTTGCAGGAGAGGCACCCCGCACACGTTTATCCCTTCCTGTGGCAGGTATCCCACGCGTGTCTGGCGCGGCAGCACCACCCGCCCGGCATCTGGTTGTATTTCGCCCACGATACACTTCATGAGCGTGCTTTTCCCCGCGCCGTTTTTCCCGGCAAAAGCAACGCGTTCTCCACGCTCTACCACAAAACTGAGCGCGTCGAACAACACGCGTGCGCCGTACGCTACGCTGAGTTCTTGGACGGCAAACTCCATGCCTCACTGCGCCCCCAAAGCAGCATTCCAGCGACTGATATTTTCCGCCTGCTCGGCAAAGAGGTCTGCACAATCATCGTGTATTTCTACGCCAAGAATTTTATCGCCCTGTGCTACTGCATTTACAACTGCTTGGTCCTCCGGTCCTTCCACTTCTCCAAAGATAGTATGTTTCCCGTTCAGCCATTCCGTCGGCACGTGGGTGATAAAGAACTGCGACCCATTCGTCCCCCGCCCCATCCAATCCCGCCCGGCATTCGCCATCGCCAACAACCCGGGCTTCGTAAACTTCAACATCGGTATACATTCATCATCAAACCGATACCCCGGTCCTCCCCGCCCCGTGCCCTCCGGGTCCCCTCCCTGTATCATGAAGTTCGCTATCACCCGGTGAAAGGTCAATCCATCGTAAAACCCCCGCTTTGCCAAGTTCAGAAAACTCGCCGCCGTCATCGGCGTCTTCGATGCGTATACCCTCATCCGTATCTCCCCTCGGCTCGTCTTGAGCGTAACGTGCTTGTCTGTAGCCATGCCCGAAGTATACCGACCCATCCCCCCTCTGTCCAGCCAAATCAACTACACCTGTCCCAAATGAGTTAGGCACTCAGAGTGGAATGATAACTTCGTTGTGCGGCAACACAGGGGTAATCAAGCACGAAGTACGAAGTGAAGGAATTTCTCTTTACACTGTGCGGGCAATATGGTAAAAGGGAGTCATGATGAAAATACAACATTTCGTGGGGACGATGGTCCTAGCATTGGTCGGAGTGGGGCAGTCGGTGTATGGGGAGCAGCCATCGGAGATATTCGCGAAGTTGGCGGAGCCGTCGGTTGCGGTCCAACGCAACGTGGAGGCACGAGCCAAAGCAATCCCGGCTCTTTCCGGCTTGCCATCAGACGCGGATAGAGTGCTGGCGGTCAAGGTACCTGAGGGTTTCGATGAGAAGGTTGACTGCATAGGCAGTGCAGCTATATGTGCAGAGAAGGGCAGTATGCAGGCGTCCAAGGATATGTTGGATGTCTTCGTAACTCTTTCATCCATAGCACAGATAGCCGATTTAAACTCGAATGAGGGTGGCACACAGGAAGGTAGAACCGAGAAACAACGCGTGGCAGAGGGGCAAGTCGCGCAGTTCATTCAAGAAAAACTGGAAGTGCTTTACCAGAAGTTGGAAAAGGGAAGCGTGCCGAGAGTCTATGCGGTTCTTACGGCGAGACCCGGAAAGGAAAAAGAATTTACTGACTGGGCGAATGCAACCTCCTCTCGTATGTTTCAAAAACTGCCGGACGGCAGTCAAAAAGTTTCGGAGCAAGGGTTTTCCGGGATCAAACTCAGCATGGTCGACCTTGCGGTGTCTCTGCTCCAAGGGTCAAAAAATGAAGCTCATGTGCAGTTTGATGCGGCTCGTCTCCACAAAGCCTTGGATAACCGTTTCGTTTACCTGCTTACCAGACAGGATGAGGGTGCCATGAAGTTTGTTATCTGCGAAAATCCAGAGCAAATTCACACACCGAGCTCCTTGGAAGACAGTTTGGCAACATCCCCTCTACTGGATGGAATGGATGCTCACGTCGACTCAGTGATCGCGACTGCCTGCATCCCGAAGGACTTGCTGAACTACATGTCTTCGGAGGAAATGTCGCGGAATAATCTGGCTTTGCTCGATTTGCTCCGCTCTGTTTTTCATGAAATGTCTCAACGTTTCCCCCAAGAAGCAAAGCAATTCACAGCGGCTGCCGACGGGGTGGACGAAGTACAAAGGCAGTTTTTGGTCGCTCCTAGGACTCAGCTGACCGGCGATTGCACTCTGCAAGTCTGGGGAGAGGGCAACGATGTGTTGGCGGAGCTCGCGGGTGATACTTCTGTCGCCACCTATGAACCGGGCGAGCTCAAGCACCTCGACATGGCGGCAGAACCCGGCAATTTATTCTATGTGGAGTCCACTCCCTTCCCCGCTCCTTTTCCGCTGCTCAACCTGCAGAAGTTGACCGGTGCTGTCATTGACATCGTGACCGGGTTCTCCCTAATGTTCGATGAGGAGGAGAAGGATGACATGGCAGGTCCGCTGATGTTCGTGCAACAGGGTCGCGCGATGATCGAAGGTGCTGCGGCGGGTTTGGACAAGATTTTTGCCGAGCTGTCCGGTCCCTTCACCTTGGTCGTCACTGAAAATGCGTCGGAGGCACGGGGTGAGCAGCCGCAGCCATTTGCGGCAAAAGTTGGAGTACAAATCGCGGTACGCAATCAAGGTGGGCTGGACGAAGGATGGAATCAATTTTGCACGAATCTGAATCCCCTGTTCAGTTCCCCGATTTCCTCGTTCCTACCCTTTCAGGCGGCAACTCTGCCCGATGGTGCCACATCCTACACCCTTCTGCTGCCCCCAGAACTTTTGCGTGGTCTTACTCCGCAAATCATCCGCGACAACTCGTCGATCGTCTTCGCGTCGGATGCCGACACGGCGCGTCGCCTTCACGAACCCTCCGCCACCAAGTTTCCTCTGTGCGGCGCAGCTTTCTCTCTCGATACAAAGCCGTTCGACAAAGTTGGCTGTTGTCCCGGAGCTGCCTCACCGGTGAAAGTGGATCATATCTACGGCGTCAGTTCCCAACGCGGGAACCACTATGCCCTAAAACTCCGCGTGGTCACTACCCCCGACCCATCTACATCCGACCGGGAAAAGTAAATTCATTTTTGGCTTGCCGCCGGTAAAAGGCGGACGATGCGGTCGGCACGCGGTAGGGTGAGCGTGACGGTGGTGCCGAAGCCCTCTCGCGAGGTGAGGCTGAGTGTCCCCCCGTGCTCCCGCACAATGTGCCGGACAATGAGGAGACCGAGTCCGTGCCCCTTGGTCTTGGTCGAGCGGAAGGGCTCGTACATGCTCCCCATCACCTCGTGGGATATACCCGACCCATTGTCTCCGATAGTTACCCCGATGTCTGAATCATTGAAGGATGAGCTAATAGACACCCCTCCCTGTGAACCAGGAAGAGATTGCAACGCATTGCGAATGAGATTGTAAAACGCGCGGAATAGCTGCTCTGCATCGGCTATAATCTCCGGCAAATCTTCGGCGAGAGTCGTCTGAACAGAAGCCGCCCTCTCCGCAACCTCCGGGGCAAGACTATGCAAGACCCGGCGTAGAACATCATTCACCTGCACCTTCGTACGCACCGGGGTGGTAGGGCGCATCGACTCCAAAAAACGGTGCAGCAACGTGTCGAGTCGTCGCGCCTCCTCCAGCGCATCATCCACCAACCCTTGCATCGTGTCCCGGGATTTGGCGTCTGCCTTGTCCAGCTTGCGGCGCATGAGCTGCAATGTCAGCCCCAACGAATTGAGCGGATTCCCGATCTCGTGCGCTACGGCGGCACTGAGAAATGTGAGCAAGTTAAACTGCTCCGCCTCAGCATTTTCTTCCCGCCGCTCCTGCGCCTCTGTGTCATCGCGCACCAAGAGGAGGTACTCCTGTTCTCCCGCAAGGGGCGTGACGTAAAAGTTGTAATGCCGCCGCGAGGGGTAATTGACATGCACATCCCGCACGATGGCGACCTTCCCCGCGGTGAGTTCCTCCCAGCTGCACGTGCCGCTGACTAGGCGTTCAAATGGCTCTCGCAACAGGTCCCTAGCCGGGCGATTGTAGATGGTGCAGGCAGCCTTATTGGCGAATCGCGCGGAACCGTCTGCGGCAAAGAGTATGAGCCCATCGCGCAAGGCATCGAACACATCCTGCAACAATCCCTTCTCGGCAGTAAGGCGCAGGAAAAGTTGTCTCACCTCCGCCGGGCTCATGCTGTCCATGCGTGCTACAATTTTCTCTACCGTATCGCGTTTCATGAGCTAAAGTGTAAGGGAAAGTTCGCGGAAATCCGCCGGAAGAGTGACGCGGAGCAGCCCGCCGTCCATCTCCGTGGGCAAGACAGCACCGTCTGCAACCATTTGCGGATGGGCGTTGGGGGGGAGAGCATGCACGATGAGGGTGAAGTATTTTCGCGCCGGGCGGTACTGCCCGGTTCGTCGCTGCGATAAGGAGAGGCTCCGCTCTCGCGTGGAAACACAGAAGGTATGCAGCAAAAATGCCCCTCGGCGGTAAGCCGGACCATCTCCCGCGTCTTCGTAAAAAATGCTCTGTGTATTTGTACCGGAAGCCCACCACAACTCCAGCGAGCAGGGCGGGCAGCTCATCTCTCCCACATACTGCTGCACAGGCCAGCGCGGTATGAGTTTACCGCCGCGCACAAAGACGGGGATATGCTCCGGTGGCGTGGGCACGACGGCTTCGGCATCAGCGGTCGGTGCGGGCGTATCATCCCACAGAGAAAACCAAGCTCCCGGCGGCAGGTAAAGACTGCGCTCGGTGTTGCCCGGGTGATGCACGGGTACCACATACAAGTCCTCCCCCAAGAAAAACTCACTGCTGCGCCAGTATGTATCCGTATTGTCGGGGAACATGAGTGCGAGGGAGCGTACGATCGGTGTCCCCTCCGCCGCATAGCTGTAGAAGCACGTGTAGAGGTAGGGCAGCAGTCGGTATCGTTCTTCGATGGCTCTCCGTACAATGGCTTCCGTCTCTTCCCCGAAGCACCAAGGCTCCTGCCCACCGAATTCTCCGTTGTTGTGGTTCCGGAAAAAGGGATGAAACGCCGCCATTTGCATCCACCGGCAGAAAAGCTCCGGCGTGGGTCGCCCCAAAAAACCGCCCGTATCAGCTCCACAGAATGAAATCCCGCTGGTAGAAAGGCGTTGCACCATGAAATTCGCCATCTTGAGGTTTTCCCAGTCGGAAAAGTTATCTCCCGTCCACGTAGCTGCCCATCTCTGCATCCCCGCAAACCCGGAGCGGGATAAAACAAAGGGGCGGCGAGTCGGCGCACTCTTCTCCATCCCGAGCCATGTGGCGTGCGCCATGCATTGTCCGTATACGTTGTGCGCCTTGAGGTGCGAACACGCGAAGCCATCGTACGCGTGCCTCGTATCGTCCGGAAATGTCTTATCCGGAAAGATGACGGGCTCATTCATGTCCGTCCATATCCCGCGTACCCCGTATTCCCCTACCTCGCGGTGGAAGAGGTCCGCCCACCAGCTACGTGTGCTCGGGCTGGTAAAGTCCGGGAAAGTACACAACCCGGGCCAGACCTCCGCTTCCAATAACGCCCCATCGTGTCGCCGACAAAATACGTTCTTTTCGAACCCGCTGCGCCACACGTAATTATCGGGATTGATTTTGATACCCGGGTCCACTATGGTAACCACCTTGAACCCCTGTTCCCCGAGTTTGCGCACCATAGCAGGCGGGTTGGGGAACCGCGTGCGATCCCACGTGAACGACTGGTACTCTTTCATGTGATGGATGTCCAAGTGGATAGCATCACAGGGAATGTGTCGCGTCCGCATCTCCTGCGCCAAGTCCATCACATTTTTTTCCGGATAATAGCTCCACTTGCTCTGGTGGTACCCGAGCGTCCATAGGGGGGGCAAGGGCGGCAACCCGGTGAGCCGCGTGTACAATCGTACCGTGTCCAACGCATCCTCTCCACAGATAAAATAGTAGTCCATGACCCCGCCGTCGGCTCCAAATAATAAGCGATCCTTACGCTCTTTGCCGAAGTCGAAGTAGGAACGCATCGTGTTATCGAAGAAGATGCCGTACTGTGTGCCCTGGTTGAGGCAAAGGAAAAAGGGAATATTTTTGTAGAGGGGGTCGCTATCGGGGGTGAACTTGTAGTGGTCTGCCCCCCACATTTCAAAGCGCATCCCCCGCATGTTCAAGGCGCATGGCTTATCGCCCAATCCAAAAAAATGTGCCTCGGGCGGCATCTGCTTGAGCATCCACACGAGCTCATCCCCTGTGCGCTCCTGTGTCCGGTGCCCCATGCCTTCTGCGTCGGCGCACAGCAGACGTCCGTTCTGCGCGTCAAAAAACTCCAGCCCCCCGTCTTCCTTGCGTACGCGTAGCACCAGACGAGCCGTGCGCAGGACGAGTGCCTGCTCTTCTTCGCTTTCCTCAATCTGTACTCTGCTTGGTTTGTAGTCGGGACTCACCCCGTAGCTCGGTATATTTTCGAACACCACCCCTGTCACGTAGCGACATCGCACGAGCCCGTCTTCCAGAAAGACCAACCGCAATCGCGCCGCCGGAAGCACGAGCTCCAGCGTGCACGTATCCACCCACTCACTCTTCCATTCTCTCCCCATGCCCGAATAGTGTAAATGAGCTTAGCCCGGTGGCCACTCCATAGCGCGTCCCCCGATGATGTGTATATGCAAATGTGCCACGGTTTGTCCTCCATCCGCTCCGGTGTTGATGACGGCGCGGTAGCCTCCCTCTGCCAATCCCTCCGCCCGTGCTATTTCTCCCACCTTGAACATGAGGTGCGCCAGCAGCTCCGCATCCTCCGGTTGCGCTGCGTCCAACCTCGGCAGCGGCTTGCGTGGCACGAGCAAAATATGTACCGGTGCCACCGGTGTTATATCTCGGAATGCCACGCAGCTCTCATCCTCATACACCATCTGCGCTGGTATTTCCTTGTCCGCTATCTTCTCAAAAAGCGTCTTCTCCATCGCAGCTCTTTTTTACCACGCCCCGCCCCACTGTGCAACCTCTTTTTTCTTGGGACAGGTGCGACGCCACATCTGTCCCGAATAAATTAGAGGCTTAGTGGTGGGCGATGACTTTGTCGCGGGGAAACGGAAAGGGGATTAAGTACGAGGTGAAGGAGTTAGGCACAACAGAGTTGCGCAGGAGAGTCGGATGGAGGCAAAGCCGAAACGGCGCGAGAAAAATAAGGCTATGTCCTACCACGGTGTGGTTTTTACGCACTTAGTTGAACTTTATGTCTACTCATAACTGAGTCTACAATGACGCTAGCCGTAACATCTCTACAAACTATCCTATTGCTAGGAATTGAATGCTTCTTTGTGTTTTTAGCGGAGTTAAACATAAATTTCTTTATGTTCCTTGCTATGTGTATTTAGTGCGTTAATGCAAATTTACAACACTCTGGTAGGACAGAGCCAAAAATAAATCTATGCACCCGTGAGGTCGAACCCCTCTTAGTACGTGGAGCGTCTGTAACCCGCACGGAGATTAGCATGACAGCGTTTTGCGAAAACTCTATTGGGACAAATGTGCTGAGGAGTCCACCTCCGGTATATTGCCTGCAACACGCTTATTTCCCCTGCCGGGTGAGTTCACTGTCTGCGATGCTAGACCGGTACTCCGAGCATACCCCTGTCTTTCCCAAACCAATTCCAGAAGTGCTAGGAGGAAAATACCGACATGGCATTCCTTCTATTGACATCTAAGTCGGCAGGTGTTAATTTGCACCTGCATAGGTGTCACCGCATCCATGCACGAGTTCAACCCATTAAATACCATGAATTACGGATATATACGCGTAAGTAGCGATAAACAAACTGTTGAAAATCAACGGTTTGAAATTTCAAACTTCTGCGCGCAAAACAACATAACCATCGACGGCTGGATCGAGGAGACCATTAGCGGCACCAAGGCTTACACGAAACGGGAACTGGGTCGCCTACTGAAAATGATTCACAAGGATGATCTGATTATTTGCGCGGAATTATCTCGTCTCGGAAGAAATCTTTTCATGATCATGGAAATACTTAATCTATGCATGACCAAAGAATGTAAAGTATGGACTGTCAAGGACAATTACCGCCTAGGCAAGAACATACAGGACAATGTCCTTGCCTTCGCTCTCGCTCTCTCGACCGAGGTAGAGAGAAACCTTATAAGTCGACGAACCAAGGAGGTTAGCGTGCATCAAATCGTATTATTTACGAATGTGTTGTTCTTTTAGGTAATTCTCGATGTATCTTGTCTCGTCATCTGATATCCCGTAAAGCTCATACATGCAATCGTCAATATTAGACATCAGGGGTAAGGACGTGTTCATCAATATGGGTAATTTGAGTAGAGCATGTTCATTGTACTGAAAGCCTGACTTTCCAAGCTCAATACTGGAATACAATCTCTTGTAGGCAAATTCAAACAACTTACTTGAAAGAGTCACCTGCATATACTTTAGGTCATCTGCAATCATCATAAAACAAGTTTTGTCAATAACAAAACCCTCCTCGTCATACGCAAAGTATGCACCTAATGTTGTTTCGGGGTAGATTAATTTTGGTTTAGAAAAATCCTCCCAGTATTTTACACTATTTTGTGTTTCAAACCATTTATTATTAGTTCGAGACCTCGCATGAATTACATCACCATGCAAATAACAGGTTTGACCATTCTGAAGTAGTCTCTCCATCCCAATGGAAAGAAGATAATTTTTTACTGCGGGATATTGTTCGATGTCATAATGGAGCGAAGGGAAAGTCGCAATTAACCATAGATTTGCCCATTCGTACCTATACTTTTTTATATCCCTTCCCCGGAGGATCGGTTGTATCAACTTTGCTGTTCTTTCCCGTTCGTCCCTGCTCCCGCAATCGGCGAGAATCTCCTCCCTCTTCGCGGTTGACATAATGAATGCGTCATTACATCCTGTAACCACGCCACGATAAATCTTTATATTCCATTCCTTAAGTGGGGTGCCAATGGCTTCAATCTTTTGCTTAATACTTTGCTCGATTGGTGAAAGAATGAGCCACATATCCGATGTTAAAAAATCACAGATCGTATGATGATTTTGTACATAATTGCTCAACTTCACATCATCAAATTTTGATAAAGCTACGCATGGTGTTTTTCCCTTGTTTGTCTCCTTCGCAGCTACTATGATGTTGGTGTCCACCGTAGCGTTCTTGAAAATTTTACAACCTCCGCAATCCAGAAGGATGCGCGGATTCACGTTCTTGGCAAGGAAATCACGCAAGGGCTCTCCGTATGCAGCCCTCATCCATTTATTCGACGTGATAAGACACAAAATCCCCGTTCTCCGTAAAATTCTATGAGCTAATTCGTAGAAGAGGCAATATATATCTCCTTTCCTATCGAGAGTTTCATATCCTAGCTTTAAATATTTTTGAGCGAGTTTCCCATTGCCTTTAGATAGCTGGATGTACGGAGGGTTGCCGATTACGATGTCAAAGCCCGGATTTTTGCGTCGAGTTAAAATATCACTAAAGAAG
>CAYWNS010000062.1:0-11414 GCA_964459715.1 uncultured Akkermansia sp. | reverse complement strand
GCTGACTCGGGATGTCCACATCCGTGATCTGCCCACTGCCCGTAAACTTCACCGTCCCGTCCGCGTTGTTTACCAGCACATTCCCGGGGCGTACCACTCCCTGAAGAGTGACCTCTGCCGCGCTGCCAAACACCACGCTGTCGCCCTTGTAGAAGTTTTTATCCGTTACCTCCCCCGACCAGTGTCCGTCCCCGTTCCCCTTGCCGTCTGCCCACGTCCCGTTGCCGTTGCCCCAAGTGAGCGTCGTCGGCTGCCGATCTTCCGGAGCAGGCTCCGGTTCCACAGAAGCACTTGCGGCATCAAAGATGAGGGTGACTGTATCCCCTTCCGTCGTCAGATACACATCCCCCTTCCCCTCTTCCCCGATAACGTTTGAACCCGCCTTCCCTGTAATTTTCGGGATACCGGCTTCATGCTCCCACGTCCCATCTGTCTTATCAAATTCCAGCAACTTATACTTCCCTGCCGCAAGCGTCCCTTCGAACTGGATGTCAAACACTGTACCCGCCTGACTCGTAAAGGTACCCGGTCCGGTGGAATTCACCCACGCCCCACCCTCTGTCATTTTCTCATAAGGAACATGGAACTTCAGTGTGATAAGCGAGTCTGTAAGGTTTTTCTCAGACACGTTGAAAGTCCACGTACCACCCGTTGATTCTAGACTGTGCGCATAGATCGTGTTCGCGCCGCTGAAGCTCGCGGAGGAAATGCGTGCCTTGCCGCCCGACAACACACCTCGATATCTCCTTGAGTCCGGGAAATATCCTAGAGTCTCCTCCGTGTATATGGTAGCATCCCTCATCACAAGCCTACCGAACTCTCTAACATTGAATCCGCTATATTCGATTCCCTGTGGTTCCGGTGCATCCGGTTGACGCCAGACATCAGTGTATAAGATGGCACCGTCTTCCAGCACTAGGGTTCCGTCACATACTTGGACTCCAGAAACATGCATGACTCGGGAAAAATTGACTACCCCATGTTCGATATCTTGTGTTGTCAGCTTCCTTCCCATGATTTTTTCGAGGTCCTCTTCCGTGTGCTTCCCGGAAAAAATAACCGTGCCGCGGTAGCGATCCGCATCATCCTTGTCAGGTGTCAGGTGCTCCTTATCGCCGTTGATATAGAGCTCACCTTCGATCCAACCACCGTCGTAGCATTCGAAGGATTGCCCTTCCTTGACTTTAATTTTCATATCGGCATATTCCGAGAAAAAAGCGATGAGCGCGTAGCACCACCCACCGCCCCTTTTTTCCGTACCGTAATTGCCGCGTATTACTACCCTGTCATTTGCCTCAAATACGAGATCACCTCCAGAATACATGGCACCGCTGCGTGCTGCGTACGGGTAGTATGCAAAAAACCACGCATGTGCATCTCCTGGACCTGTATCAAAGCTGAGATGCTCTTCGAGAAGATAGTCGAGAGTGGCCTGAGCGTAATTCCCGATGATCTCAACATCTCCACAATTTTGGAAAACGATGTCTCCGTCACCGTAACCTTCACCTTCCCATGGCCGTGACCATGTGGCAATTGCTCCTCCATCTGCTCCTTCTCCCCGACAGTAATTACCACTCAGGTTTACCTTCTCAATCCCTTCAAAGACAACACGTCCGGCTGCAACTAATGCGCCTCCTTCACCTCCTGCGACATAATTCCCCGTCATTTCCAGCTCCCCACGGTTCCGAAAAGTAATGTCGCCATCCACGTAGAGGGCTCCACCTCCCGGTCTCGACCAATCATCATTTGATCTGTGGTTATTGCGAAAATGTAATTCGTCCTCTATCGTATAGGATGGACCCTCACCGTACTTTTCCTTGAACGCGTCAGTCGCGCTATTTTCGTAGTTCTCAAAGACGACTGCCCGAGAAAAAGATGCGAATGAAGCCACCGCGCAGACAGCCAAGAGCGCGGACCGGAGAGGTAGTGGTAAATGGAGTTTCATCGTGTAGAATAGAGTTAGATTTCGCCGGTTTGAGCTCCCGCACTATACAGAAGCACCCGGCAGAAATCATACGTATTGGCAATACGTAGACCTCGTGGGTTAACGTACTGATATTGAGGAAACAAGAAAATGGAAATGAAACGAATTTTAGCGGTCAAAGGGGGAATATGGCATCTGCGCTATCCCTTGAGAAAAAGAGCATAAAAAATTCCGAATATGTGCTTGACATACGTATTGCCAATACGTATACTCGCCGCGCTCTCCGCAGGGCGCAGAAGTCGCATGTGACGGCGCACTGAGTTCTAATTCGGGGACACATATTAACCCAACGCAATACCATGAAACAAAAAATACTATACACGGCAATCACGCTTGCGGCGAGTGTGGTGTACGGGGCGGAGAATCCCGGGGGAAGCGTGGCTGATCCCACACTGGCAACGAGCGCGACGGCGGCGGGAGCCGAGAGCGTGCCGAGTCCTCAAGCTCTCGAGGATGTACCCGTCATTCAGCAGGGAGGTGAGGCATCGGATACTCCGTGGCCACGCGGCGTTTTTGTGGACGTCACGGTGGGCACTCAGGGTATCGGTATGGATGTCGGCTATTCTTTCAATAAATACCTGAAACTGCGCTTGCGTGGCACGTACATTCCGACGTATGATCGCACGGATGAGTGGAGTGACATGTCCGTGGATAGCTCTTTCGAGAGCAAGAGTTGCGGTCTCATTTTAGATTATCATCCGTGGGGGGAGTCCTTCCGTATTTCGGTAGGTCTCAACGCGGCTCCGCTTAAGGTGGAAGCCGATGGCTCGTTGAACAGTGATGTACAGGGCACATACCATCTGGGCGGTCACACATACGTTGTGGACGGAGTGGGTCACCTGAGGGGAAAATACGAATGGGAGACGGTGCAGCCCTACATAGGAATTGGCTGGTCGTGCAGCTCGAAGAGCAAACATGCGTGGTACTTTACGGCTGATCTCGGCGTGAATATCATGGGCAAGGGGGATTTGAGTGTAAGCTACGATGGAAATGTGAAGGAATGGTCGAATACTACCAATTCGTGGGAGAAGTTGGAAATGGGTAATTTGGAAAATGCCTTGCGCGAAGAAGGCGAGGATGTCTTTGAAATAGCGGATAAGATAGTCGTTTATCCGGTGTTACACTTTGGTGTAGGCTGCCGCTTCTGATTTGCGGTTCTACCGCCATACCCACCCCGCCCACCGCTTTCCCACGACTTGAGCCTGCGGTGAACGCGGGGTGGGTAACGCTTTTTGCGCTTGCCAAGTGAGGGGATTTGGTGCATAACATTGGGAGACATGAACGGGCAAGGCGAACATAAACCGGAGTGGCTTAAGGTCAAGTTGCCGAAGGGAAGGGCGTTTCATCGGGTGCAGGGGTTGGTTCAAGGGCAAGGGCTGGTGACCGTGTGTGAGCAGGCTCTGTGTCCCAATCGCGGCGAGTGTTGGAGCCACGGTACGGCTACATTCATGGTGTGCGGGGATGTCTGTACACGGGCATGCAGATTTTGCGCCACGCGCACGGCGAAACCCGAGCCACTGGATGAACAGGAGCCGCAGAAAGTGGCGGAAGCGGTGGCGAGGATGAAACTTGGGCATGCGGTGGTGACGATGGTGACGCGGGATGACCTGAAGGATGGAGCAGCTGGACACATAGCCGCCACCATACGTGCCATACGCGCGGCAAGCCCGGAAACCATCATCGAGGTGCTCACCTCGGACTTCAACGGGAACGAAGAAGCCCTAGCCGTCGTCATAGACGCGCGTCCGCATATTTTCAATCACAACGTGGAAACGGTGGAGAGACTCACGCCGCTGGTACGATTCCGCGCGCAATACCGCCGCTCCCTCCACGTACTGGAGAAAGCGAGGCAGTTGGCAGCGGGAAAGGTGGTGACAAAGAGTGGGCTCATGCTCGGGTTGGGCGAAACACGGGAAGAAATAGAGCAAACGATGGACGATTTGTTGGAGCACGGCGTGCGAGTGCTCACCATGGGGCAGTATTTGCGACCCAGTGCCAAGCATCTACCCGTAGTCCGTTACGTGCGTCCGGAGGAGTTCGCGGAGTTGCGGGAAGTGGCACTTGCGCGCGGCTTTGAGCATGTGGCAAGCGGTCCACTCATTCGCTCCTCCCACCACGACGCCACTTTCCGCCCGCCGCAGGAGATTCTTGACGCGCTGAACGCCGAGACAACGAACCACGGCGAGTGATATTGCTTCGAGTCGACCATTCTTTTGCGGGACGGGTGGATTTTCACATCTGTCCCCGAGAAATTAAAGGGTTAGTGGTGGGCGACACATCTGTCCCAAATAAATTAAGGGTTTGGTGGTGGGCGGTGACTTTGGGGCGGGAAGACACGGGGGAGATCAAGTACGAGGTACGAAGTACGAAGTACGAAGTGAAGGAGTTAGGCGCAACGGAGTTGCGCAGAAGAGTAAAAGGAGGCAAAGCCGAAACGACCGCGATGGGGATAAATCAGTGCACCCGTGAGGTTGAAGCCCCCTTGGTACGCAGAGCGTCTGCAACCCGCATGGGAATTAGCATCGTAGCGTTTTTCGAGAATCTTATTGGGACGGGTGTGGTGGATTTTGGGAAGAGAAAGAAAATTTTTACGCGGGAAGCAATTTCTTGCTTGCCATGCGGGGGGTGATGTGCTAATCTGATTCCGAAGAATATCCCGCTTATGAAGACCCCGATACTCAAAAAGAAGACAGGCAGAGGTGGTTTCACACTCATTGAGCTGATGGTTGTGATTGCTATTTTGGCAACGCTCGCGTCCGTTGGTTACGGACCTATTCTAGACCACATGAACGACGGCGATCGCCAGAAAGCCAATTCGAACCTCAAGAGTGTGTTTACCTTGCTCCAGCAGTTCAAGATGGATCATGGGAGTTTCCCCTGTGACGCGACGGGCGAGAGTCTCCAAGAGGAAAACGCGACGACCGACTTCGGTGAGTTGAAGGGCGATACCTCCAATGCCTACTTCAGGCAGCTCTTCTTCAAGAGCGGTGTGGAGTCCGAGAAGCCCTTCTTCGCCAAGCTTGCTACCTCCGGACTCAACATCAAGAATGAGGGTGATGAGAAACTCGCCAATGGGAACGCGCTGAAGCCGGGTGAGAACGCGATGTCGTACGTCATGCGCAAAGACCCGCAGGATGACAAAGTCAAAGTAGCTGTGAACAAGAGCAATGCTCCGTTGGCGATGTGCTCGGTCTTTCCGTCCAAAGCTCCTTACACCGGAGATAAGATTCAGATCGATATGGCGTCTTTCCGTGGACACTTCTTCGTCCTCTTCTGCGATGGCTCCGTCAATGACCTAGAGGAAAGTATTGAGGAGACGGAGGACAACGACGCAGTCGGAGTCTTCAAGGCGGGGAAGGAGATATTCCCGGAAACGAAGCGTGGACGTGCCACGGCACAGGACCACCTCGTTCTGACCCCGGAAGCCTAAACCACCGTCCGACGACGGACGTTTGAACAAAGACGAAGCGGTTGAAAGATTTGAGGGTGCGGTCGCGAAACGCAGCGTGTCTGCAAAATGGCGACCGCGCCTTTTTGCGTTACTTCGCGGCGTATTTGAGCATACCGCGAAAGGTCAGAAGGGGGTCAATGGCGTGCGCCCAGTCCGGTGCTTTTCCGTTCGGTAAGATGGCATCTCCACCCGTGACGACCACCTTGACTCCGGGTCCCGACACGGACTTCATTCGTTCGACAATGCCGCGCACCATGCATTCGTAACCGAGTAGGACGCCGGAAAGCAAGGCGGTGTGCGTGGTGCGGACCGGGAGCTCGGCGGGAATACCCGCCGCTAGATCGCTCGGGGAGAGCTCGGGCAGGAGCCCGGTACTGCGGGCGGGAGCAACGCAGAGGGCGCGTAAGCCCGGCGCGATGACGCCGCCGAGCAGAGTCGGTTCGCCGTCCACGAGAGCGACGACATCGAATGTGCAGGCCGTGCCCAAGTCCACTGCTAGGGCGGGCAGTTCGTGGTGCGCGGCGAGAGCCGCAGCGTTGGCTAGGCGGTCGGCACCGATGCAATCCGGGTGGTCGTAGAGACGCACGAGGCGCGGGAAATCACGCCAATGGATGCTATGCAGGGGAAAGCCGGAAAGCTGGGCACAGAGTACAGCAGCGGCTCGGGGCACCACGGAGCAGAGCACAACTTCTTCGAAGATCCATCCTGTCAGAAGTTCCGACACATTCCGCTCGCCGACGCTTTGGGTAGGCATTGAACGCACCTCTCCGCACACCTCCCCGGCTCTTGCCAAGGTCACCTTCGTGCGGGTGTTGGAGTTATCGATCAGCAGGAGGGATTTTTCATCGTTCATCCGAAGAAGCGGGATTCGAGAGTGTCGCAGGTACGCGCGGCACCATCGCGGCGTCCCGCCGCGCGCATGTTCTGCACCATCTGCCGCCATCCTGCCGCGCCGTGTTGCAGTAGCCCATCGATTGTTTGCACCAGCTCATCGGTGCTTTCTACGCGCCGTCCGACCCCGTCATCGATGAGCATCTGCTGGTTACCTTCTTCCTGACCGGGTAAGGTATAGTTGACCAACACGGGGGTCTGCACGGCGTACGCTTCGAAAACGGTGGATGCTCCGGCTTTACCGATGTAGAAGTGAGCGCGGCTCAGGGGCACCGCCAAGCTTCCGAGTCCCCCGCAATGAAACGTGACGCGTTTCCCCAACTCACCCAGCATCCTGCGGATGCACGCTTCGCGTTCCTCTCCCAACAGGGTGATCCGAATACCGGGTCGGTGCGAGAGAAGTGCCGTCACGTCCGCACAAACTCGGTGCAGACGCGCATGCGCTCCGTACACGATCCGGAGCTCTCCGTTGCCGGGTTCCGGCACACAGCGAGTCACATCCGGGCGAAATTCCCGCCTCACGGGGAAGCCCGTGGCGCAGAGACGCGAGGCTTCCACCCCCAGCTCTTCACAGGCGTACCGCTGACTCTCGTCATCGGGCATGCAGATGAGCGGGGCTCGGGCACGCACCCAAGCACTGTTGACGCGCAGGGCATCTGTGACGACAACGGCATAGGGGATACGCAGCCCCTCCTCCCGCGTCAATTTGTCGAGCATGTAAGCATAGAGCGGGTAAGTGCAGACAATGAGTTGCGGCTTTTCCTGCTGTAAGAGACGGCGCAGGTACGCCAAACTGCCCGCTATACCGGGTACACACAGCATGCGTGACCAGTCTGTCGCATCAATTTGCGCGTAAGCGATTCCCCACGCCCAAGGCAATCTCCGCACACATTCACGATAAAAGGACTGCGTCACCCGGAACATACGAGGACGCGCCTCCGCACACACATCTCGCACCTCCGCTACCCATCCCCGCGTCCGCATCTCTTGCGCCAACGCCTGCGCCACAGCCTCGTGCCCACGTCCGTAGCCTATGCTCAGCATCAGTGCCTTTCGCTTGTCTCTCATGACATGGCGGACTTTCAGCGGGCAGCGGGAATCGAACCCGCGTAATCAGCTTGGAAGGCTGGGGCTTTACCACTAAGCTATGCCCGCACGGCTTGAGTCGCATTTTACTCTATTTTTACCCTTTGACAAGCCAAATCTTCAATCTGCCCGAAAAAAATCACAGTGTGTCTCAAGGAAATTTCTGAAAACCGTTGTAATGCCGGTTCCTATGCGACTTTCACACGCCCTGCGTATCATGGGGCTTCAACCTCACGGGTGCCTTGATTTATTTCCCTTGCGTCGTTTTGGCTTTGCCTCCTTCCAACTTCCCTGCGCAACTCTGTTGCGCCTAACTCCTTCACTTCGTACCTCGTACTTGAGCACCTCTGTGTTGCCACACGACGAAGTTATCGCTCTGCTCTGAGTGCTTAATTTATTTGGGACAGGTGTGCGTTCCCGTACCTTTTGTGCGAAATTTTTGAAAATTGGGTTGACATTTTCAGGCGTGTGTAATACACTGTGCGCGGGCATCCCAATCGGGGTGCTCACAACTCAAACGATTCAAACCTATGACATCTAAAATCATCACGTCTTTCGCTCTGGCAGGGCTTGCTGCCGTGCCGGTTGTTGCGGGTGCCGAGTCTGCTCCTTGCTGCTCCTCCCGACCGGGGGCTCTTCTTCAAAAGATGGACCTCTTGACGCCGGATTGCACTGCCCCGGCTTACAAAGTGAAAGCCAATAAAAAGGTCGGTTCTCAGTGGCATGTGGACTTGGCTTATGGCTACTTCAACGTACATGATACCGAGTTGGGTAAGGATACTAACTTCAATCTCGGTTTGTTGCACGGACACGTCAACCAACGCCTCATTCAGGATGACAAGAACGGCGGTACTTGGCTGCACGTTGAGTTCATCGGCTCTTGGGGGGTGGAGAAGGAAACTGTACACAGGGTTCAGGACTACCCGAATCTGATTGGATCGGTGACATCTCCTCATCGTGACGTTGTCGGACCGCACGATTTCTACTTCCCGGAGGTTTCTATCAAGCACTTCTTCAATGGCAAGAAAGCAGCCATTGTTGCGGGTATGGTAAAGTTCAGTGATTACTTTGACTCGGTGGGGATCGCAAATGACACCTATACGTCATTCACGAACTCCGGGTTCTGCAACTCCACAGTGCTGCCGCTCATTGACAGCAACGTGGGTGCGCTGGCACAGGTGCAGATCGGGAAGAGGAACTATTTGATGGCTGGGGTTACCCGCACGGGCACAGCTCCCGGTGGCGATCCCTTCAACAGCAACGATAATACCGGCTACACCGTGATGGGGGAGTGGGGGCACTACTTTGATGAAGGCAAGGGGGTTTTCAAGATCACGCCGTTCTTTACTTCGATTGACGAGCCGGATGCCGTTGACAATGGTGGTGGAACCAAGCATCGTCGTAATGGCGGGGCAGTAGCCAGCGTGCAGTACGACATCACCGATTACTTGACCGTGTTCATCCGTGGTGGTGCCGCCGCCAAGCAATCCCTCGGCAACGCCGCAGAATTGACCGGTGGGCTGCGCGCCAAGATCATACCTTCCCGCAAGAACGACTACTTGGGTATCGCGTACGGGGTGTTCAAGGGACAGAATGGGGGGATGATCGAGGTTGATGGGGGGAAACAAGAAATCCGAACTGAGCACAATCGAGAGACGGTTCTGGAAGCCTACTACAACCTGCAGCTCGGTCGTTACTTCCGCGTGATGCCGCACATTCAGTACATCAAGAATCCGGCTTACAGCACCAATAGCGATTCCGTCGTTTTCGGCGTCCAGGGTGTGTTCTCCTTCTGATCTTCGGTCAGTCGTTTTCATTCACCCGCAGCGCATCGGCAGCCCCGGTGCGCTGCTTTTTTTAGAAATTTTCTTGGGACAGGTGAAACACAAGACACGTCCGGTTACAGCCATAGTGCCTCAACACTCTCATCACGCACGTTTTCCCCGTACGATCCCATCGCTCACCCCATCCGCTACTCCACAGCTTCGCCACTTCGTACCTCGTACTTCCTATTGTCACTCTTGCATGGTGAGGACGGATTGAACCCGGACATCGTGAGCTTCGGTGGGAAGGGAAGGGAGGATCTGTTCGGGGAAGGCGAGGGCGACGGTAGGCACGTGAGAGGGAAGGGAAGCCAGCAAGCGGTCGTAGTAGCCGCCGCCGTAGCCAAGTCTGTCACCTTCGCGAGTAAAGGCGAGTCCCGGGACGAGGAGAAGGTCGGCTTTGGTGGGGGAAAGCTTGGGCAGATGGGGCAGGGGGGTGGGGATATTCATGGGACCGGGTACCAGCTCCCGCTTGGGATGAGCCACGCGGTGGAAAGAGAGGCGATGCTCCGCTAGGCAACGTGGGAAATAGAAGGCATGCTGAGAGAATTCACGGAGCAAGGAGAGCAAGTGGACCTCATGGGGCAGGGGAGCGTAGAGAAAAATGCGGCGAGGGATGGGGGAATACGTCCACGGACGCAACCAATTCAGGAGACGGACGGAGCAGCACTGTACGTAGAGCTCCGGAAGGGCACGTAGGCGAGCGAGCATCTGAGTGCGGAGCTCGGATTTGGAAGCGGATGAGTCCATCCGTTAGTTCGCCGGGATGAACCTACCGAAGAGGGCGAGCATGCGCCCGGTGCAGCCCTTTTCCACACGATAGGAGTAGAAAGTTTCCAAGTCAGCCGCCGTATCCAGTTCGCTGTCGACGATATTTTCGGCTTGCACACCTGCCGCGAGGAGTTGCGAAAGCAGGGCGGCGGGGATGTCCATTTCGTAATGCGGCGGGCGCACACAGGGCGAAATGACCGCAAGGCAATCTTTTGCCTGTACGCCGAGCACTTTGTGCATGCGGGCAAAGAGTTCGCCGACAATGTTGAGCTGAGTGCCCATTTTGCCGGAATGGATCAGCCCACGACTCCCCGTCACAGTGTCGTACACCCAAATAGCGGCGCAATCCGCCACGTAAACCCCCAGACAGCAGTCGGCTACCCCGCCACAGAACAAACCGTCCACCCCTTCCACCGGATAGGAGCAGCCGATATCCCCCACGATAGCCACGTGATTTCCGTGGATTTGCTGTGCTAGGCGCAGAAATTTGGGGTCGATACTGTTATCGCGCAGCACCTGCTCGTGCGCGGGCGAGAGAGCGCGGATAACTTGTTCGCGGTCGGTGCTTACGGAAACACCCGGGATACGTGTCACAAACCGGGCAAAGTTCTCGGGGTAAGCATTGATGCGGTCGAGATAAGATGGAGAAAAGGCGGGCATGATGGTAACCGGAAGCAAGAAGGAAGAACGAGTCTCAGTCAACGCCACCCGAAGTCCGAGCGATCTTGGGCAATGTTTGCGTCCGCCTCTGCCATCATTTTCGCGAGGTCCTGCGCAATGGTCTCGCGCATCTTTTCAACGAGGGCTTTGCCGCGAGGGGTGATGCGCACCATAATTTTGCGCCGGTCCCCGGATGAAGCGAAGCGTCTCAGGTGACCATGTTCCTCCAACCGGTCAACCATGCCGGTTGCCGCCGCCGTGGTATGACCCATGATGCGCGCGATACTGCTCATTGAGAGACATTCTTCCTCCTCCAGATAAGCCAGCAGGAAAAATTGCGGGAAGGAAACGCGCCCGCGATTGAGGGCAGGAGAGAGTTTCAAGATCAAATTGCGCTGCGAAAACATCACAAAGTCTGCCAGACTGTGTGCATCACTTCCGCGTAGTAAGTCCGTGGTGGATCGTGTCGCTTTCATGAAAAATTTCTGTGAGAGAGCTGCTCCACATCATACGCTTTTGCCCGATTTTTTCAAGCACGAATTCCGTACATATTTTCCCTGTACAGCACCGGTATCCATCCCCATCCGCCACTCCCCGGCTTTGCCACTTTGTACTTCGCTCTTTGTACCTCGTACCACATCTGTCCCAATGAAATTCTCGGGAAACACCGCCATGCTAATCCCCGTGCGGGTCACAGACGCTCTGCGTACCAAAGGGGCTTCAACATCACGGGTGTACTGATTTATTC
>CAYWNS010000061.1:0-11529 GCA_964459715.1 uncultured Akkermansia sp. | reverse complement strand
TCTTCGTGGACGGCAGTGTGGAATTCCGCAGTGGGTGGACGAGTGCCAACGCCACGGTGGGGTATAGGATGAACTTCTGAAATACGAGGTACGAATTACGCGAAGCTGTGGCACAGAGGCGGAGAGAGGGCAGGGGACGACACTCCGTTCTCCGGAGCTTTTGCGCGGGGTGCGGTGGGGGAGGTCGTCACGTGTGTTTCCCGCCTTACCTTCATCTTCCCTGTGCGACACTGTTGCGTCGAATCTGAATACCCCGCACCTCGTATCTGAGCAAGAAGAAAAAGCCGGTTGTCAGATTTGAACTGACGACCACCCGATTACAAGTCGGGAGCTCTACCACTGAGCTAAACCGGCGAGGCGGGGGGATTCTACACGAGGGATGCGCGCCGTGCAAGACTTTTTTTGACGTCGACACGTAATTGCGCACCTGTCTCAATAAAATTTTCGAAAAACGCCGCCATGCTAATCCCCATGCGGGTTACAGACGTTCCGAGCACTAGGGGGCACCAACCTCACGAATGCATGGATTTGTTCCCCACACGAGGTTCCCGCTTTGCGTTTATCGTCCCTCTCCGCACAACCTTGTTGCGCCTAACTCCTTCACTTCGTACTTGATCACCCCCGTGTCTTCCTGCCTTAAAGTCACCGCCCACCACTAACCCTTTAATTTATTCGGGACAGGTGTGAGTGGACGTGGGTAGGAGCGCGGATTTACTTGTCATTGTAGGCGTGTATGGTAAGATGTGGGCATGAACATCATCGGAAAAGTTACAATGTGCGTGGCGGTAGCATGGGGAGTTGTGGGTGGGGCAGTGGCACAAGCGGCAAACCCGGCGGATGAGTTGCTCACCGGCATGCGCAAGATGCTCGTGAGTCAGGGCAGCAAGGACGTGCTTGGTGCCATCCGCAAGGGGCGTCTCAAGGTTCCCTTCAGTTTGAGTTCGCGCGGCGACACAGTGGTCTTTCAATACAAACAGGATGGTGTGTGGAAACGTTTTGACGTACGCATTGGGGAGAAAAAGGCGGACTTGCTGATAGTGCAGGGGGGTAAAGCGGCAGTGATGGCACCGTCACAGTACGCGCAACCCATAGCGGGCACGGACGTGACGTATGAGGATCTCTCCCTGCGCTTTTTGTACTGGAAAGATGGAACCATCCTTTCAGATTCGGCGAATTCTCGTATTAAGGGGCGCGACTGCTTCATCGTGCAGGCATCCAATCCCACTCCCGGTGTCGGACAATTCGCTACTGTACGTATGTGGATCGACAAGGAAAATGGTACTGTTTGGCAGATAGATGGTTACGGAACGGACGGCAAGCTCAAAAAACGCTTTTCTATCACCTCCATTCAACGCCTTTCCGACGGGACTTGGTTTTTTAAGCAGATGAAGATGGAAATCCGTAATCCGCAGAATGACAGGCGCACCATCGCCCTAGATTACTTGGAGATGGAAGACATCCCGCAGCCGACTAAGTAAAAATGATTTCACCTACCACGTCACACTTCATGTACTTGCTGTCTCATTCATGCTGTGGGGGAGATGCCGCTTCGGGTAGGAGAAAATGATACGTCGCGTCGGTCAGCTGCTGGTCGCTTTGGTTCCGCTTTTCCTCTTTGCGGGCGTGGTGAGATGCTTGTCGTGGCTTGAGCTTGTGCATTCCCAACTAGGCTGGACCGTAACACTGCTTGCCGGGGTATTTGTGATGACGGTGGCGGAGGTCCTGCTCTTCAAGTTGTGGCTCTTGCCATCTTGGGCACAGGCTATCAGCGAGCGTATTTATGCCGGTAACTATTTCCCGGAGGACGATCCCCTCGTTGCCCTCGCCCATAAAATCATGACAGAGCATTGCGCCGAGAAGATCCCCGAGCTCGAAAAAATAGTGAAAAGCGACTCACAGCGAACGCGCGGCTGGCTCGAACTCGCCCGCGTGTGCTTGGCAGAGCAGCGAGACACCCCTCGTGCCGTCGAACATCTGTTGGATGGGGCAAAGACCGTGCACGACAAGGAAGACGCCGCCATGCTCATGTGGCGTGCTTTCACGCTTTTAAACCGGGACGAGAAGACGCGGCAGCGAGCCACGGAAATCTGCCGCACCCTCACGGAAAACTACCCAGGCACCTCCTACGGGCGGCTTGCCACCGAAAAACTGCGAGAGTTCACATCTGTCCCAAATAAATGAAAAGCTCAGCGGTGGGCGGTGACTTTGAGGCAGGAAGACACGGGGGAGATCAAGTACGAGGTACGAAGTACGAAGTACGAAGTGGCAAAGCCGAGGGGAGGCGGGTGTGGTGGGCGGTGCTGTCGTGCAGGGAAAAGGCGTGCGGTGGAAAGCATCGGGACACCGTGTGTTGCGTGGGAGGAGGGAGAGGCAAGTACGAAGTACGAAGTGAAGGAGTTAGGCTCAGCGGAGTTGCGCGGGCATGGCGGGAGGAGGCAAAGCCAAAACGACGTGTGGGGACCGGATCCATGTACCCGTGAGGTTGGTACACACGTGGCAGGCGGATACATGAAGAGATACTCGCGTGGCACCACTGTTCATCACAAATGACACGTTCGGTTACAGCCGTGGTGATTCAACACTTCTCATCACACACGTTTTTCCTGCACGCATCCATTGCTTACCACGCCCTCCACTCTCCGGCTCTGCCACATCGTACTTCGTACTTCGTACCTCGTACTTCTTGTTGGGCGTCTGTAACCCGCATGGGGATGAACATCGTAGCGTTTTTCGAAAATTTTATTGGGACGGGTGTGCTGCGCCAACAAGGATGGGGGAAAAACGGCTTGACACAGCGGAGAGTTTATGCCAATCTGACTTCGGTCTGAAAAAACATCCGCAGACGGTATGGAGTTAAAGTTGAGCGTCTTTGTGCATACGCAGCCGGAGTGGTTGCCTGTGGGGTGGGCGGAGGGGTGCGAGCGTTGCCTACCCGTGTTGACGGCGGAGCTCCTCACCCTGCCCCCCGGTCCGGCGCATGTGCTCAGTGAGCTGCGTGAGGTGGAGATATCCCTCGTGGATGACGCGACTATTGCCCGAGTTCACGCGGAGTTCCTCCGCGACCCCACCCCAACCGATGTAATCACGTTTCCGTACGGGGAGATTCTGGTAAGTTGCGACACCGCCGCCCGATACGCCGCAGCCCACGCCATCCCGCCGCTGCAAGAGCTTTTCCGCTACATCGTCCATGGGCTCACCCATCTCCACGGTTACCTAGACTCCACCCCGGAAGAGCGCACCGCCCTGTTTGCCGTGCAGGAGCCACTCGTCGCGCGTTTCTGGAACGCACCCACGGGGAGACCCACATAGGCAACACCACATTTTGTTACGCGGTCTCGGCGTGCGTGGTTACGCCCCCAATTGGAAACGCCGGAAAACTTCCACCTTCAGAGAATCGCCGAGGGCTTTCTCCGTTGTTTCCATGAGTTTTTCCACGGTAATGGAGGGATCCCTCACGAAATCTTGGTTGAGCAAACAGCTCTGTTTGTAAAGGGCTTTGAGCTTTCCGGGTAGAATCTTCTCGAGCAGTGCTTCCGGCTTGCCTTCCGCGAGGAGTTGAGCTTTCGCTATCTCCTGCTCTTCCGCCACAAACGCCGGGTCGAGTGACGTAGAATCAACGCTCTTGGGAGCATACGCCGCGATGTGCAGAGTAAGGTCCTTACAGAGCGACACAAACTGCGGGTTCGCAACCGTTTCCGCTTTGGTGCAGCTCACGAGGAGCAGCACACCCACCTTGCCGCCCATGTGGATGTACGAGCTGATGCGCCCTTCGCCGGTGCGTGTGAAGCGAGCAAATCGGCGCAACTTCATGTTTTCGCCGATCGCAGCACACTGCTCCGCTATGCAGGTTTCCACCGTGGAGTCCCCCATGGGTACTGCCAACGCCTCCTCTAGGGTAGACGCGGTCGACGCCTTGAGCACCTTGCCGACCTGTGCTACAAGTGCCTTAAATTTATCCCCCTTGGAGCAAAAATCTGTCTCGCAGTTGACTTCGTAGATGATGGCGTCCTTGTCCTCCACGACGGTCGCGACGAGACCCTCCTTCGCCTCACGGTCGGCTTTTTTTGCCGCTTTCGCTATCCCTTTTTCGCGCAGGTATTTCACTGCTTTTTCCATGTCACCATCGCAGGCGACAAGTGCGTTCTTGCAGTCCATCATGCCTGCATCAGTCTTGATTCTCAGCTCTTTGACAAGCTGTGCGGTTATTTCTGCCATGGTCGTTTTTTGTGTTAGGCTGTTGCGGGACGAGACTGGTTGATGGCTTCCACCAACTTACCCAGAATGATGCGGACAGAACGCACGGCATCGTCATTCCCCGGTATTGGGTAGTCGACACTGTCGGGGTCGGCATTCGTATCGGTAAGCACCACCACCGGGATGCCGAGGATGCGGGCTTCTCGTATCGCTATATATTCATGATCAGCACCTATCGCTACTAGTGCGTCCGGTGCACCGCCCATTTTACGAATACCCTGCAAGTTGCGCAGTAACTTTTCGCGCTCTCGCGCCAGTGCTGCCAACTCCTTCTTGGACATGCTTTTATACTCCGGGAGGTTGGCGAGGTTTTCGAGGTACTCCAAGCGTGCTATACTCTGCCTGATGGTTGACATGTTGGTCAGCATACCGCCCAGCCAGCGAAAGTTCACGTAGAATTGACCGGTGGCTTCGGCTGCCTCCTTAACAGCCTCCTGCGCTTGGCGTTTGCACCCCACAAAGAGGATTTTCTTATTTTTCGCGGCTAGCTCACCGAGGAACTTCCCCGCTCGGTCGAGACATTTCTCTGTCTCCTCCAAGTTAATGAGGTGAATTCCATTTTTCTGCGTGAGAATGTATTTTTTCATGTTCGGATGCCACTTGCGGGTCTGATGCCCGAAGTGTACACCGGCTTCCACCATCTCAGTGATGAATTCGTTGATCATATTCTGTCGTTGGGTGCCCCTCCTTAAATCAGGGGGAGCGGTTGGGTGAAAGGTGCCGCCTCATCTACCCCCCGCCTTTCGTTGTTCATATCGCGGCACTTGAGGGGCGCAGTAATTTACCCTTTCACCACGTAAATGTCAAGCCGAAATTTCCGACAAGCAAAATAACAAAGACATGTCCCCACATCTGTCCCAATAAAATGTTCGAAAAACGCTGCCATGCTAATCCCCATGCAGGGTACAGACGCTCTGCGTACCGTGAAAGCATCAACCTCACAATCGCATAAAGTTGGTACCCCACGCATGTTTCCCGCTTTGCGTTCATCGTTTCCTACCCGCGCAACCCCGTTGCGCCTAGCTCCTTCACTTCGTACCTCGTACTTGAAGGTGTTTTATTTCCCCAAGCAGAAAGTGGAAAAAATTCGTGAGAGCAAATCTTCGGAATCCACGCGACCGGTGATGGAGCCGAGCGCGTCGAGAGCCGCGCGCATATCCACCGCTAGGAGCTCCGGCAGCACCCCGCTTCCCAGCCCCGTCAATACCTCGTCCAGTGCCTTGAGTGCCGCGCGAATGGCATGTAGATGACGCGTGTTGATAGCTACGGACGAGTCGAGTTCGCCGCATTGCCCCGCGAATGCTGCGGCAATAGCAGACAGCAGCTCGGGAAATCCCTCCCCGGTGAGGGCAGAGACACGGATCGCCTCCTGCTGCCTCCGCGATTCGTGCTCCGGCAAGTCACACTTGTTGAGCAGCACGATATGAGGTACCCCGGACGGTGATCGGCAGGCATCCCGCTCGGCGAGGGGAGCTGTCGCGTCCTGCACCTCCAGCACGAGGTCGGCGGATTGCCACGCGCGCCGGGTACGCTCAACACCTTGCCGCTCGATCGGGTTATCGGCATCGCGCAAACCAGCTGTGTCGATGAGATGCAGTAGGATACCCCGCACGCAAAGGGTCTCCTCCACCGTATCGCGTGTTGTGCCCGGTGTTGGGCTCACAATAGCCCGCTCGTAGCCGAGCAAGCAGTTGAGCAAGCTTGACTTCCCCACATTGGGCGGACCGACTATTGCCGTGCGCACTCCCTCTCGCAGAAGTCTGCCCGCGTCAGCCGTGCTTGCCAGCGCGAGCAGCTGCCCACGGACTTCCTGTAGCCCCGTCGCGAGTTCTTGCAGCGTACTGGGCGTTATGTCCTCTTCCGGAAAATCGATGTAAGCTTCCAGATGGGCGAGGTGGGAGAGCAAACGGTCAATGCAGGACTGCACGGGACGCGATATGGCTCCGGCTAGCTGAGATTGAGCCGCGCGCAGAGCGAGATCACTCCCCGCCTGAATGATGTCCATGATCGCTTCGGCGGCGGAAAGATCGAGTTTCCCGTTTTCAAAGGCGCGCCGAGAAAACTCCCCCGGCTCCGCAGGACGAGCCCCACATTCCAAGATGCGTTCCAACACTCGCTGCGTGACCAGCATACCACCGTGGCAAGTCAGTTCCACCACCTCTTCCCCCGTAAAACTCGCGGGAGCCGCGAAGCGCGTTGCCACGCACTCATCCAAAACTTCCCCCCGCTCATTCCGCACATGTACAAGCGTTGCCACGCGCGCCGCCAGCGGTTTCTTGCGTCCCGTCGCAGCCAGCACCACCGACTGTGCCGTGTCACCGCTGACACGGATAATTGCAAGAGCTCCCACTCCGGGAGCTGTGGATATGGCTGCTATCGTTGACATGGATACTTCGCGCCCCCATTGAAACACATCCCCCCCGGTATCGCAAGTTTATTCCGAAATGATGTCGAGAGAACACACCCCTGACCCAAATAGACTAAAGGCTTAGTGGTGGGCGGTGACTTTGAGGCAGGAAGACACGGGGGAGATCAAGTACGAGGTACGAAGTACGAAGTGAAGAAGTTAGGCGCAACAGCGTTGCGCGGATAAGCTAAGAGGGGGCAAAGCCGAAATGACGTGCGAATCCTTTGGGACAGGTGTGATTCGCCCCGCATCCGCATCTCCCACCACATACGCCGTCCGCTCCAGCTTTGCCACTTCGTGCTGCCCAGTCGTTGGGTACCTTGATTCCTCCCCCACCCGCTCTTTTTAGTCGAGGAGGCGTTTGAGTTTTTTTGCCAACGTCACCTTGGCGGCACTGGAAACACGGTCGGTGAAGAGAATGCCTTCCAGATGGTCGCACTCATGCTGGAGGCAGCGTGCCAGAAGTCCGCCGCATTCCAACTCCATGACACGTCCATTCAGCATCTGTAACTTGGCGCGCACCCGCGCCGGTCTCGCCACTTGAGAACGGATATCACGCACACTGAGGCATCCCTCCGTATCCATTTCCTGCTTGCCGTATGGCTCCAGCTCCGGATTAACAAAGGCGAGCGGCATGATGCTGCGCATATCCCTCTCCTCTCCGTTCACGGTTATTTTCTCGGCGGGAGGTTCCCCTTCCTCTGTCCCCGGGATATCGATGACCACAAGCCGTATAGGAACACCCACCTGCGGAGCCGCCAGACCTATCCCCCGTGCGGCGTACATTGTCTCAAGCATGTTCACCGCCAAAGTGTTATGCTCCAATTCCACCTTCTCGACCTTCGCACAGGGCTCCCGCAGTATCTGGTCTCCGTATTGTTTTATTTCAAGTAGCATCTCCCCGTCATCCTACTACTCCCGCCGAATTTGTCAAGCACACGTCGCGTGCAAACGCAAACCTCTCCCAAATCCCACACTTGCCCCAAGAAAATTTCTGAGAAACGCTGCAACGCTAGTCCCCATGCGGGCCACAGACGCCCAACAAGAAGTACGAGGTACGAAGTACGAAGTACGATGTGGCAGAGCCGGAGAGTGGCGGACGTGGTAGGCAATGGAGGCGTGCGGGAAAAACGTGTGTGATGAGAAGTGTTGAATCACCACGGCTGTAACCGAACGTGCCATTTGTGATGAACAGTGGTGCCACGCGAGTATCTCTTCATGCATCCGCCTGCCACGTGTGTACCAACCTCACGGGTGCATGGATTTATCTCCCACACGTCGTTTTGGCTTTGCCTCCTCCAGCCATGCTCGCGCAACCGTGTTGCGCCTAACTCCTTCACTTCGTACCTCGTACTTCGTACCTCGTACTTCATCTCCCTCCCGTCTCCCTGCCGCAAACTCACCGCCCACCACTAAGCCTTTCATTTACTCAGGACAGCTATTGGCTCAGAGGGAGGCGAAAGCGGCACGGACGAGACAGGCGTATACGGTCAAGCGCGAAACTTTGACACGTTTGCTCGGGGTAGAGACCCTGCGCAACTTCGCGAGCGTTTTGAGCCCCAGCAGCGCGGGCAGCATACCGGTCACGCGGACGCGGTACCCACGGAGACGCCGCGCGTAGTCCAACCCATCTGCCAAATACCTTTCCGCGCGGAGCATCCACACGGACGGATCGCTGCAGAGGTAATCCCTGCCACGATGGGAAACATCCTCCTCTCGGTCGCGCAAAATATTGACGAGTTGAAGACCGCAACCGTAGCGTGTGGCAGCCTCCTCCAGTAAGTCCACTTGATCCGCCGCGCAGAAAGCATCCCCGAGAGTCGCGCGACCGAGTCGTGTCCAAAAACGTCCCACGCAGCCTGCCACGCGATAAATGTAGAGTCGCGTTTGCTCATCAGAGAGCACGCGCGAGTGCTCCTCAAAAAAAGAGACATCCCACATTTGACCTTGCAGGATGAAGGAGAGTACATCTCGCGCCAAAGTCACCTGCTCATCGGGGAGCGTGTGCAGAGCAGTCAGCACCTCCCCAAAATGGCACAGGAGTTCCGCCTCTGCGGGAGTATCAGCTGCCGCGCAAAGTTCCGGCGGAAGCGGTACCCAAGCCCCCCCTGCCAGTGCCGTCTGCATGGTCCGCAAGGCGTGCATTCGTTGTTGAACGGGCAGCCCCTTCGCGTCGGCAGCACTATCGGTGGCGCGTGCCAATAAATACGCTACGGCAATTCCCGGACGCATCGCTCTTGGTAACCATTTAATCGACAGATAAAAAGAGCGAGACACGCCCTTGAGCAGCTTGCAAAAGTCTTCCTCAGTCAAACAATCCGACATGTCCTTTTCGCGCACGGGTTACGGTCTAAATTTCTTCAATTGTATGGGGAAGAGGCAATTTTCACAGGAACCGGAGCGACAAAAGTCGGCACCAATCTGCAGCAGTGCCTGGCACGCAAACTCACGGTGGAGGAGTCCCTTCAAATCACCCCTGCTGCCGAAGAGACTCTGCGCGAGTCGGGCGGCGCGGGCAGGCATAACTGAGCGCGTGAGCCGTTTGTAGGCATCCCATGCCGCAGGACTGTCTTCCGCCACATACACGTGGTTGCACAAAAAGTCCTTCGTACGCTCGCGCCCGATCAGAGCATACGCCTTTCCCAACGAAGCGGAGGCGAGGGTACAGTGGCGTTCCCAAAATGGATGCCTCAATGAGCAAAGGAGATTTTGGAGCTCGCGTGCCCTGCCGACACAGAGCCTCGGTCGAATATCCGCCCAATGCTGCGCGCTCACCGCCAGAGCAGCCACCCTACGGTGCGGATGATTGAGCGGACGGATGCCGACATATTGCCAATCCGGACACCGGCGTTCCTCCAACGCGAAGTCTCCCTTGAGTTTCCACCACGCGTCCCAAACGCGGCGGTGATACGCCCGCGCTTCCGGTTCAGCACGCGCGGGTAATGTCGGTGTCAGAAATCCCGCTGCGCCGAGCAGCACCGCCTCCGCGTCCACCCCACGCAAGCGTCGTAGGGGAACGCGCCGTGCCAGCAGCAGCATGGTCTCCTTGTTGGTGCTGTAGCCGAGACACTCCGCCCACGCTTCATAACCGGCTTGTTCCTCCCCGAGCACCGCCACCTTGCGACGGTACACGCGCCTTTTATTCTCTCTCCTGTGCGCGGCAGCCGACAAAAGGAGTGCCTCTATCTGCTCCACTCCCATCTCCGCCAGGGGTTGAGCGCAAAGCTCCGTGTGCCCGTTCCATCCGTCCTTTCCGCAGAGTGTTGCAATGACCGTTTGCTTGATGCAGAGCGCATCGCGTATTTGCTGCGGGGTGAGGTAAACAACGGGTACCTCCAAGTGCAGAGAATTGCGGGTGAACCAACCTTTCGGCGGACGCGCGAGTACGACGTGCAGCACCACATTGTTGAAGCGCGGGTTCATGCCGTGTCCATGTCCCTCCCAATCCTGCGCGTGGGGGTCAATTTCGACATCGCCGCGCATGTGCTTTCCGTTGATCTCCATCTCGGCGTACAGAAAATCCGGTCCGGCACCGCGATTCCACTCGCCGAAGTCGAGGATTCGCACGTGTCCGTGTCGTTCACTCTCCCACTCATTGCCGAAGATGCCGCTCTCCCACAATCCCTGCACTTCCAGCTCACTGAGTACCGGCGACTCATCCTCCGGCGTACCCCCTTCACAGACCGCTATCTCACACGCATCCGCAACTGATTGCAGCAACTCCTCGTAACGCCGCGCCGCGTATTCTGCGCTTTCTTTTTTCATCCTTGCGATATTCGGTGTTTTTCCTTCCCCTCCTGCCGCTCCGGCACCTCCGTCCCTCGTTTTTTATGACGACGTCCCTTCATCTGTGCGATTTTCGTGTCGCTTCAATTCCGCTTCCAAGGTCTCGCACACGTAGCCGAACGTCTCATCATTTCTACAGTTGATGGAGCGCAGTGTGTTATGCGCGGCCAGTACATGCTGCGTGCGCTGCAGCTCACTCGGCAAGAGATGCTCATCGTCGCTCATCGCCGTCTGCCTGCCCAGTATCTCTCGCCGCTCCGCCAGATTCTCCTGCCACGCGGCCTCAGTCGGGTCTATCGCGAGCAACATATCCAGCCCCAAATTCTCCATAGCTTCCCGAGTGCGTGTCGTTGCGCCCGCTACCTCCAAACCTCCTCCACCCTCTCGACACCGCTTAGCCAACCCCGCCAAAGTTCCCATGAATGTGGAGTCCACACCGGGACACAGTTCCAAGTCCACAACGACATGTGTCCCCCCCCGGTCGATGTACTTATCCGCCACATTCCTCAGAGCTGGGCTGTTGATGAAACTCCCGCGACTATTACACCGTATCCAGAGTCCATCTTCAAACTCGTACGTTCTCAATGTTGTGTCTGTCATATCACGTTCTCCTCATGTTATCACACCCTGTCCCGTCCGCGCAAGCAAAAAACCTGCACTCGTTTCGTACCTCGTACTTCTTCTTTGCCCGCGCCAAGCTCCGGCACCACGCCTACCATCCCTCCCCGGCTCTGCCACTTCGTACTTCCATTCCCCCGCCACACACGGTGACCCCACACTTCCACTACACACCTCCTCCCCGCCACATTCGCACCGCCTACCCCACCCGCCACTCCCCGGCTTTGCTACTTCGTACTTCGTACTTCGTACCTCGTACTTCCTCTTTGCCTGCGCCAAGCTCCGGCACCACGCCTACCATCCCTCCCCGGCTCTGCCACTTCGTACTTCCATTCCCCCGCCACACACGGTGACCCCACACTTCCACTACACACCTCCTCCCCGCCACATTCGCACCGCCTACCCCACCCGCCACTCCCCGGCTTTGCTACTTCGTACTTCGTACTTCGTACCTCGTACTTCCT
>CAYWNS010000060.1:7768-11591 GCA_964459715.1 uncultured Akkermansia sp. | reverse complement strand
GAACGTGGACGTGCAGCAGGGCGGCAGCCTTACCCTCGATCTCACCGGCAAGACGACGAGTTCGCCCTTGGTCTTCGGCAATGTGTCTGTGGCAGGGGACATGACAATGAAACTGGACGCGAGCCTCGGCGGGGCTCCCGTGAAGGGGAATTTGACGATTACGGATACGTCGACCTTCACGGTCTACGGCACCGGGAGACACGGCGAAACATTCTCGCTCGGTTTCTCGATGGCGGAGGGCGAGTTGGACATGTTCCGGAAGCGACTCACGTTGGACGGTACGGCATTCCTCGCCGATGTGGTGGACGATGTGAAGATTGGGGATGATGGCACGATCTGGATAACGACCCGGTTGGCAGATGAGAACAGGTTTACGGTACGCGGGGCACACAAGAATGCGCAGGCGGGTTCCTCGATACTCTGGGGAGCACTCCGAGACCCGAACAGTCCGCTCCACGACATGCTCGAAAACCCCACCTCCGGGTTTGCCATGATAGTGACAGACATCTACAGTAGGGTAAACACAGAAGGAGGGGACACGCGTGGGGTGGATCGGGCACTGGCGGCCATTGCCGGGACATCGATATCGACGCTCGGCTCGGCGGTCTCGCAGGATATGCACCGGCAACTTACGTCTATCCGGAACCGCACCACCACGATGGCGGCGGAGGTGACACCCGAATCTTACGGTAGGTTGCCGCTCTGGCACGCTTGGATCAACGGGGAGACGGATTATCACAAACTGGATGCCGATTCCTTCGCCCCCGGTTTCACCCTCAATAGCTGGGGCGGGACGATCGGCGTGGATGTCGACCTCACGCCGCATGCCACAGCCGGTTTAGCGGTGACGGCGATGTACGGGGATTTGAAGACGGAGGACGCGCCGGATACGGCGGACGGCAGTGTGGATTCGGTCTACGTGAGCGCGTTCCTGCGTGCCACATCCGGGTCGTGGGTGCATTCGCTCGTGATTAGTGCCGGCGCGGCGGATATTTCGCTCGACCGTACGGTCAGTTACGGGGGGAGTAGTTACCGCACAAGCGGCAGCACGGACGGTTACTCCCTCGGTGCTCTCTACGAGGTCGGCTACTCCCGCATCATGAACAAGCGCGGTACGGTTGCCGTCCAGCCTGTGGTCAATGTTGAGATACGCCACGTCGGCGTCGATGGGTACACCGAAACGGGCAGTGACGGAGCATTGAAGGTGGATGACATCGACCAAACGGTGGTGACCTTCGGGGCGGGTGCCCGCATGCAGGCTGCCATGGGTACTAACGCGTTCAATCGCACGGCTGTCTTTGAGTCGCGGCTGCTTGTCAAGGTGGATGCCGGTGACCGCTCCAGTGTCGCGACTACCGGACTGAAGGGCAGTAATGGCTCCGCTGAGGTCGAAAGCGCGGAAGTCGGGGCTTACGGTGTTGAAGCCGGTGCCGGTATCTCCGTGCCTCTCGGCAGGAATTACGGTAGCCTTTTCCTCGATGGTTCCGTGGAATTCCGCGACGGTTGGACCTCCGCCAATGCTACCCTCGGATATAGAATCAACTTCTAAGTACGAAGTACGAAGTAGCAAAGCCGGGGGAGCGGGGGCGGGTGAGTGCCGGGCGGCACACCTGTCCCAAGAAGATTTCTGAAAAACGCTGCGGTGCTAATCCCCATGCGGGTTGCAGACGCTTTGCGTACCAAGGGGGCTTCAACCTCACAGGTGCATGGATTTGTTCCCCACGCGTTGTTCCGGCTTTGCTTCTTCAACCTCCCTCTGCGCAACTCCGTTGCGCCTAACTCTTTCACTTCGTACTTCGTACTTCGTACCTCGTACTTGCTCACCTCCGTGTCTTCCTGCCGCACAGTTATCGCCCACCACGAAGTTCATATTTTTCTTGGGACAGATGTGGGGACAGATGGCTGGGTCGGGGATTTGGGTTGACGCCGGATGCGTGCCGGAGTACAATAGGGCGGGGATGAGTACGCAGCTGCAATTCCAGAATTTTTCGACCGTTGCCGCGCAGGGACACCGTGAGGCAAGCGGCGATGTGTCCTACAGCATCGGAGGCACGCGGACTTTACTTTGCGTGGGCGATTGCCGGAAAAAGCTGCGCGAGCTGGCCGATCATTCCGTGGATTTGGTGGTTACCTCACCGCCGTATGCCGACCAGCGCAAGAATACGTACGGGGGCGTTTCGGCGGAGGAGTATGTGGCGTGGTTTCTCCCCATATCGAAGGAATTGCTGCGCGTCCTGAAACCGAGCGGCACCTTTATCCTGAATATCAAGGAAAAAGTTGTGAACGGGGAGCGAAGCACCTACGTCATCGAGCTCATTCTTGAGATGCGCAAGCAAGGCTGGCTCTGGACGGAGGAGTTTATTTGGCACAAAAAAAATTGCTATCCGGGCAAGTGGCCCAATCGCTTTCGAGACGCGTGGGAAAGACTCCTGCAATTCAATAAAAGCAGGCATTTCAATATGTTCCAAGAGGCGGTGATGGTGCCGACGGGGGACTGGGCAAAGAGTCGGCTGAAGAATTTGAGCGAAACGGACATGCGGCGCGACAATTCAAAGGTATTGAGCGGCTTCGGGAAAAATATATCCAATTGGCTCGGACGAGAGATGGCATACCCGAGCAACGTGCTGCACCTAGCGACAGAATGCGGCAATAAAAACCACAGCGCGGTTTTTCCGCAAGCCCTGCCGGAGTGGTTTATCAAACTGTTCACGCGCGAGGGGGATGTGGTGCTGGACCCCTTTATGGGCAGCGGCACCACGAACCTCTGCGCCCTCAGGATGCAACGCCACAGCATCGGCATTGAGATACTGCCGGAATATGTGCGCCGTGTCCAAGAAAGAATTGAAAATCATGAGTATTAGGAAGCAGAATGGTGAACTGATTGCCCTAGTTGCCGATTACGTGAAAGGCAATATAGCCGCGTTTCACCGGGCACGCGTCAATAAACTTGGGTCGTTGAGGCTTGATATCGTGCTGAAGAAGAAGAATCCCTACCTGTTCAAAGCCAAGAATCTTCTGACGGTTGGTGACATAGTGAGGAGCCTGACGGATGCCTTTCTTTCATCGGCGGAGGAGACCATCTTTGGGGACTGGTTGGAGGGGCTTGCCCTGTTCGTTTGCGAAAAGGTTTACGGCGGGAGGAAGTCCACGACGCGGGGGATTGACTTGGAGTTCGACAAGGGCGGCAAGCGGTACATCGTCTCCGTGAAGTCCGGTCCGAATTGGGGGAATAGCTCCCAGATCAGCAAGATGAGAGAAGATTTCAAAGCTGCCGCGAAGACACTGAGAACCAGCCGCTCCGGGCTTTCCGTGGTGGCTGTGAATGGGTGCTGCTACGGCAAGGACAACCACCCGGACAAGGGGGATTATTACAAATTTTGCGGACAGGATTTTTGGTATTTTATCTCCGGGGAAGAGACTCTCTACACGGATATCCTAGAGCCACTAGCCACGGACGCAAAGAGGAGGAATGAGGAGTTCCGCGCGGAGTACGCAAGGCTGATCAATAAATTGACAAAGGAGTTCACGGAAAGGTATTGCGATGCGGAAGGGAATATCGATTGGGCAAAAATGATGTCGGTGAACTCCGCGAGCAATTCCCTGCCGCGCTTTCACGACGGCGGCGGGGGGAAGAATTGAAGTACGAGGTACGAAGTACGAAGTACGAAGTGGCGGAGCTGTGGCGGAGGGACGGTGGTGAGCAGAGGGGCGGTGCTTCGTTCGCCGGGGTTTTTCGTGTGTGGTGCCGGGGTTTGGCGCGGGGAAATGGAAGTACGAGGTACGAAGTACGAAGTACGAAGTGGCGGAGCTGTGGCGGAGGGAC
>CAYWNS010000060.1:0-7668 GCA_964459715.1 uncultured Akkermansia sp. | reverse complement strand
GGTGGTGAGCAGAGGGGCGGTGCTTCGTTCGCCGGGGTTTTGCGTGCGTGGTGCCGGAGTTTGGCGCGAGTTTCACGCGTGTGAGCTGTTGCTTGTTGCGTGAGAGGTTGTTCGGTGGGGGCTCGCGTCTCGTGTGTTGTCTGTCACGTGTTCTGCGTGCCATGATGGCATCAACCTGATGGGTGTGGTGGGCAATTGAGATGGTTCGAATCTGAACTCGTGTATAAAGGAAAGTGCGGTCGAATTTGTCTGCTGGCGAAGTCCGGTGCCTACGCCACTTGACTCAAATAAAGTGATATTGCACGGTAGGCTTGTCTGCCGCAAAACGACATAAATTAACCAAAATGAATAAGAATCAGAAAATACGGGTACGGATTGATGGGACTGTGGCTGTGAGAGTAACTGACGGACGTACTTCGATGGGGGAAATGGGGAGGAGGCACGAGAGCGCGGGTCGAGACATCGATAGCGGGGAGACTCCGGAAGTGCCGCAGAAGTGTTTTCCGAATGACCCGACACTCAGGAACGCGTTCAAACGGTTAGTGGAGCATGCCGAGAAGCAGCGCGGACGCGTCACGGAGGATAACATCCTCGATGTGCTGCCCCTTGACGAGTGCGAGCGGGAGAATATGGAGCAGCTCGTGGAGCAGCTGCGTTCCCGCGGCATTGAGGTGGCGGGAGAGACCGGGGATGACGAAGGGGACATGGAGGAGTTGAGAGTGCAGGTCCTCGTGGAACAACTCGCGCAGCTGGGACGGAAGCGGGGGTACTTAACGTACGACGATATCAATGATCGGCTCATCGGGGTCGGTGTGGACAATGGGGTTTATGAACGAGTCATGGAGACGCTGCGCGGGATGAACATAGAGATCATGGATGCCACGGAGGCGGAAATGTACGACGCGGAAGAGGAGGAGGAGAGTGACGCGTGGCAGAAAAACATGGAAAGGGAGGTGGACTTGGATGACCCGGTGCACGCGTACCTCACGAAGATAGGGAAAAAGAGGCTCTTGAGTCGGGAGGAGGAGATGCAACTCGGACGCCGTATCAGCCAAGCTAGGAATACGCTGCGGAGAGAGCTGCAAAGGATTGGGATAGTATGGACCTATTATCGGGAACTTGCCGAGAAACTCATCCAGGAGAAGGAACTCTACGAGCGGGTGGTGGAGGAACCAAAAAATAAGACCCGAGAGGAATACATACGGACGCTGCGAGCGACCCTCAGTAAGCTGCGGGAGTATGAGGATGCCGCCAATATCGCGTACCGGAATGCGCGGCAAGCGCGTCTCCGGGGGAAAGGGGGCGAAGTCGCTCGACTTGAACTACGCGCAATCAGCAGAAAACTCAGTAACTTATACACTGCGCTATGTTACCGGGCGAAGATCAACGAGGAGCTCGTGGAGCGGCTGGGGACAATACAGGGGCGTGTCCTCGAATACCGGCGGCAGTCGCAGGAGACACCGGATGATCGGGCGAGACAGGACGCGCTGACGGAAATAGAGACGCAACTTCGGATGCCCATCGATGAATTTTTGGAGAGTTATCAGAGGATACGCGCGACTCTGAAGGAACTCAAGAGTGCTAGGGATGAGATGGTAGAAGCGAATTTGCGCCTCGTGGTGTCGATAGCGAGGCGATACACCAACCGAGGACTGGAACTCCTTGACCTCATTCAGGATGGCAACGCCGGGTTGATGAAAGCCGTGGAAAAGTTTGAATATGAGCGCGGCTACAAGTTCTCGACGTACGCGACGTGGTGGATACGCCAAACGATAACGCGAGGCATCGCGGATCATGGACGTACCATACGAGTCCCCGTGCACGTAAATGAAAACTTCAATAAATTCACGCGCGTGCAGAAGGTACTCATGCAGGAGCTCGGACGGGAACCAACGCCGGAAGAGATAGCCGAGCGGAGCGGGACGGACGCGGAGCGCGTGCGCGGCGTCTTCAAGGCGTTTCGGCAAATGATTTCGATGCAAGTACTTGTCGGTGATTCGGGAGACGCGACAGTCGAGGATTTTATGGAGGACCCGAGCGCGAAGAGTCCTCGGGACGAGGTGGATGATGACGCGAGGTGGAGAGTATTGCATGCCGTGCTCAACACCCTCAACGAGCGGGAACGAAGCGTACTTGCCTTGCGCTACGGACTGCTCGATGGTGAATCGAAAACGCTCGAAGAAGTGGGGCGTCTGTTTAACGTGACCCGGGAACGCATCCGCCAAATTGAGGAAAAAGCAATGCACCATCTCAGGCATCCCGCGCGTAGGCGAGAACTCGAATGTTTGATGTAAAAAACGAGTAGGGAAGTACGAAGTACGAGGTACGAAGTACGAAGTATGCAAAGCCGGGGAGCGATGGTTGGGTGGCGCGGCAGCTTGGCGCGGGGAAATGGAAGTACGAGGTACGAAGTGGCAAAGCTGTGGCGGGGGGACGGTGAGGGGCAGTGGGGCGGTGCCTCGTTCGCCGGAGTTTTGGCGAGTGGGGTGCCGGGGTTTGGCGCGGGGAAATGGAAGTACGAGGTACGAAATACGAAGTACGAAGTGGCAAAGCTGTGGCGGGGGGACGGTGAGGGGCAGTGGGGCGGTGCCTCGTTCGCCGGGGTTTTGCGTGCGGGGGTGCCGGAGTTTGGCGCGGGGAAATGGAAGTACGAGGTACGAAGTACGAAGTGGCAAAGCTGGGGAGTGGCGGGCGGGGTAGGCGGCGGTGATGTGCGGGGAAATGGAAGTACGAAGTACGAAGTATGCAAAGCCGGGGAGCGATGGTTGGGTGGCGCGGTCGCTAGGTGCGGGTTGCACGTGTGCGTGGGGGCTTTGCCCACTGATCCCGCTCGTTACGTACTCTACACACGGGTGCATGGATTGGGTCTTCACGCATCGTTTTGGCTTTGCGTTCATCGTTTCCCTCTGCGCAACCCTGTTGCGCCTAACTTTTTCACTTCGTACTTCGTACTTCGTACCTCGTACTTAATCACCTCCCTGTTTTCCTGTCGCAGAGTCATCGCACACCCACTAAGCCTCTAATTTGTTCGGCACAGATGCGGATGTGGCTGGACGGGAGGGACGAAATGTGCTATGCTGGGGGAGGTGAAGTTGAAAGAGGGATGGATGCTGCTGATTGCGGTGCTGCTCTGTCTTGCTGCCTGTCGGCAGGAAGATGGGGGAGGGCGTACTATCCGCGTGGGAGGGTTTCCGAATATCACGCATGTGCAGGCACTGGTGGCGCGCAATATGAGTCGGGAGGGGAAGGGATGGTTTGAACGTTACTTGCCCGGGTATACCATACAGTGGCAGACGTTCAATGCCGGACCTTCCGCAGCGGAGGCACTTTTCGGGCGTACGGTCGACCTCACCTACATCGGACCGAGTCCGGCTATCAACGCGTACGCCGTTTCTTCCGGGAGGGAGGTAAGGCTGCTGACCGGCGCGGTGAACGGTGGGGCAGCCCTGCTGGTGCGACCGGGGAGCGGCATTTTGCGCGCGGCGGATTTTCGCGGCAAGAGCATCGCGACACCGCAGCTGGGGAACACGCAGGATGTATCCTGTCGCGCGTGGCTCACCAAGAATGGATTACGGTGTACGCTGGAAGGTGGGGGAGATGTGCGCGTGAGCCCCACCACCTCGTCCCTGCAGCTCCAGCTCATGAAACAGGGGAAACTGGATGCCTCGTGGACTGTGGAGCCGTGGGTTTCGCTCATGGAGCAGGCGGTCGGGGCAAAGATACTCGTGCAGGAGCCGGGCGTTGTGACCACGGTACTCGCCGGGCGGGTGAAATGGCTGCGGGTGCACCCGCAGGAAGCGGCGGCACTCATACGGGCGCATCGGGAGCTCACGGAGTGGATCATCGCGCATCCGCAGGAGGCTAGGCGACGAGTGGCGGCGGAGCTCAGTGAGCTTACGCAGACGCCCGTGGACCCCGCGCTCGTGGAGCACGCTTGGTCGCGGCTCACCCTCACCAACGAGATAGATATTGAAGGGCTGCGACAATTTGTGAAAGAGGCGCAGGAGGCTGAACTTTTAGAACGCGTGCCCCCCATTGAAGGAATGCTCTATACCCCGCAAAAACCATGAATCAAACCTCCATCCATACAGAACTGCGGAACTTTCCCGCAGCCAGCCTCAGCGTGGAGCACGTCACCAAATCATTCCCCTCGCAGGGCGGGGCGGTGGTCGCTTTGCAGGATGTCTCCATCGGCATTCGCGAGGGAGAATTCGTTTGCTTTGTGGGACCCAGCGGCTGCGGCAAGTCGACTTTGCTCAACATCATCGCCGGGTTGGAAAGGCCGGACACGGGAGAGGTGCTCATCAGCGGCGCACCCATTACCGGACCGGGGAGAGACCGGTTGGTGATGTTCCAAGAGCACGCGCTTTTCCCTTGGCTGGATGTTACGGGCAACGTGATGTTCGGGTTGAAGCAGAAACCGAATCTGACGAACAAGGAGCGGCGGGAGGTAGCCCGATACTACCTGCATTTGGTGAAGATGGAAAATTTTGCCAACTCCAGCATCCATGAACTTTCGGGCGGCATGAAACAACGGGTGGCTCTGGCTCGTTCCCTCGCTCCTAACCCGAAAATTTTATTGATGGATGAGCCATTTTCGGCGTTGGATGCCATGACGCGAGAGCAGCTCTACGGTGACATCCAGAATATTTGGCAGGCACGGCGAAAAACCATCATCCTCGTCACGCACAATGTACGGGAAGCGGTGTGTCTCGGTGACAGAGTCCTCCTCTTCACGCCGCACCCGGGGCGAGTACGCGAGGAATTTTCCGTCGATTTGCCCCGCCCGCGCAATATCAACGACCACGATCTCGCCGACCTTTCCCGGCAAATTACGGCTGCGCTGAAAGGCTATCATCAAGCGTCCGAATGCGATTGATTCTCATGAAAAACCTGACGGAAACACTGCTATTCTTTGTGCTGCTCCTGCTTGTTTGGGCGGGGATCACCGGGGACCTCCAATTCATGGGCATCGATTGCACCTTGTGGTCGCCGTACGTGTTACCTTCACCCGGCTTGGTGGCGCAGTATTTGTGGGATAACACGTGCAACGGGAAACTCCCGCTTTCAATGCTCATCACCCTGCGGCGGCTCCTGATAGGCTATGTCATCGGCTTGGTCATCGGGGTGCCCTTGGGAATGCTGGCGGCGCGTTTTCAAGTGGTACGCAACACGGTAGGCATCTTGGGACTCGGGTTCCAAGGCTTGCCGAGTGTCTGCTGGGTGCCCTTGGCCTGCATTTGGTTCGGGCAGACCGAGACCGCGCTCCTCTTCGTGGTCATCATGGGCACGCTGTGGAGTGTGTTGCTATCCACGGAAAACGGCATCTGCAATGTGCCGCCCATCTACGCCCGCGCGGCAATGACGATGGGTTCTTCCCGTTTGCATACGTTGCTGTTCGTGATATTCCCGGCATCCGCTCCCTTCGTGGTGAGCGGCATGAAGCAGGGCTGGGCTTTTGCTTGGCGCTCGCTCATGGCCGCGGAAATCTACGTGTCGGTGGTTTCCGGCTTCGGAATCGGGCAGTATTTGCACTACGGGCGCGAATTGCAGCGCATGCACCAAGTGGTGGGTGTCATGTTCATCATCATCATCGTGGGACTGTTGGCGGATAAGTTGATTTTCTCCCCGGCGGAGACGTGGCTGCACCGCCGCTGGGGTACCGCGCGCGATTGATTGTCGAGCACCATGGGAACCGACCTCGAAGCACTGCGCGCCGCTCTGGGTGAGCTCATCCGCACGGATGAAGCGACGCGCCGCGCCTGTTCCGGCGATAAGTGGTTCGCCACTGCCATGCCGGACGCGGTGGCGTTTCCCACCTGCACGGAAGATGTCGCGCGGATCATGCGCTACGCGTCCCGGCGGGGGATACCGGTCACGGCGCGCGGCGGTGGCGTGGGGTATGTGGGCGGTTGCGTGCCGGTGCAGGGTGGGATTGTGCTGAGCACGGAACGCATGAACCGCGTTCTCGAGCTCGCGCCGGAGGACGGGGTGGCGGTGGTGGAGCCCGGTGTGCGCACGGCTGCTTTGCAGGCTGCCTGTGCCGAGCGCGGTTGGTTTTATCCCCCGGACCCCGCTTCTCGCAAGGATTCGAGCATCGGCGGAAATATCGCCACGAATGCCGGTGGTCCGCGTTGTTTGAAATACGGGGTGACGCGCTCATACGTGCTGGGGCTTACGGTGGTACTTGCCGATGGCAGGGTGCTGACTTGCGGCGGTCGCACGCATAAAAATAAGCAGGGCTTCGATCTGGTCGGGCTCTTTTGCGGAAGTGAGGGCATGCTGGGCATTGTGACTCGCGCCGTGCTGCGTATCATCCCCGCTCCACAGGCACGCGCCGCTCTGCAAGCCTCTTTCCCGCAATTTGCCCTCGCCGCGGGCGCGGTGCAGGCGGTGTTGCAGGGGGGGCATCTCCCCTGCGCGTTGGAGATAGCGGATACGTTTACCCTGCGGGCGGCTCGCGCGCACTTGGGGAGCTCCGCCATTCCCGAAGATGCCCGTGGTCACTTGCTGCTGGAAGTGGACGGCACTGAGGAGTCTGTCCGCGCTGAGATAGAGCAGCTTTCTCACATACTCACCGCCGCCGGGGCAACGCGTACGCAGGTAGCACTTTCGGAGCGGGATGTGGAGACCCTCTGGCAGCTGCGACGCGGCTTTTCTGAGAGTTTGAAAGCCACCGGTCTGACCAAATGGAATGAGGACGTGGTCATCCCGCGTTCCCGTTTGGTGGACTTTGTGGAGTTCTGCGAAAGCTTGCAGCGGAAAAGCTCTATCCCGGTCGCGTGTTTCGGGCATGCCGGAGACGGTAATATCCACACGAATATCATGCTCCCGCCCGGTACGTCAGACTCCCTCGAGCAGGCTGACGCCCTCGCGCTCCTGAATGAGCTCTTCGCATGGGTTCTCGCGCACGGCGGCAGCATCACCGGTGAGCACGGCATCGGCTTGGCTAAAGCCCGATGGTTCCCCCAAGCTGTGGGTGATACCGCCTTGCAGCTCCACCGTGCCCTCAAGTCTGCGCTCGACCCGGAAAACCTCCTGAACCCCGGAAAAGCATTTGGAAGTACGAAGTACGAAGTACGAAGTACGAAGTAGCGAAGCTGTGGCGGGGGGGGGACGTGGTGCAGATGCACGGGCGTGTGTGGCGATGGTGTGCGTGGATGGGGAAGGGGTGCGGGGATGGTGCGGCACGGGCGTGTGTGGCAAGCGTGGTGGAGGGGGGGGCGAGTTCCGCGTGTGTGTGGTGGTTCTGCCCATGACATGCCCTCCTCACGGGTGCATGGATTTGGACTCCGTGCAATGTTTCGGCTTTGCCTCCGCCCGCCATGTCCGCGCAACCCCGTTGCGCCTAACTTCTTCACTTCGTACTTCGTACTTCGTACCTCGTACTTGATCACCCCCGTGTCTTCCTGCCGCGAAGTCAGCATCCACTCACACTCGTCCCAATAAAATTCTCAAAAAACGCTGCGATGCCAATCCCCATGCGAGTTACAGACGTTCTGCGTACTAGGGGGGCTTCAACACCACGGGTGCATGGATTTGTTCCCCACACGAGGTTCCCGCTTTGCGTCCATCGTCCCTCTCCACGCAACCTCGTTGCGCCTAACATCTTCACTTCGTACTTCGTACCTCGTACTTGATCACCCCCGTGTCTTCCTGCCGCGAAGT
>CAYWNS010000059.1:0-12029 GCA_964459715.1 uncultured Akkermansia sp. | reverse complement strand
CCTTGCAACCCGCACCGGGCTGCAGCATCACGCAGGCATCACTCCCCGGCTTCGCCACTTCGTACTTCCCATTTGCCTCGTTCTTCCACTTTCCGTTCACTTCACACTTGCAACGCACCCTTGCAACCCGCACCGGGCTGCAGCATCACGCAGGCATCACTCCCCGGCTTCGCCACTTCGTACTTCCCATTTGCCTCGTTCTTCCACTTTCCGTTCACTTCACACTTGCAACGCACCCTTGCAACCCGCACCGGGCTGCAGCATCACGCAGGCATCACTCCCCGGCTTCGCCACTTCGTACTTCGTACTTCGTACCTCGTACTTCTTATTCCCGCCTCTCACTCCTCCCCACTACACCCGCAAAAAAACCCCGGAGAACGAAGCACCGTCCCCCTGCCCTCTCCCCGCCCCCGCACTACAGCTTCGCTACTTCGTACTTCGTACTTCGTACCTCGTACTTCCCATTCCTCCCCACCACACCCGCAGAACCCCCGGAGAACGAAGCACCGCCCCCCTGCCCTCTCCCCGCCCCCACGCCACAGCTTCGCCACTTCGTACTTCGTACTTCGTACCTCGTACTTCCCATTCGCCTCGTACTTCATATAAGTACTTCTCTCGCCTTGCTACCGCTTTGCGGGGGTGAGATGACACCGCGTTCCTCCATCATATCCATGATCTTCGCGGCGCGTCCGTAGCCAATACTGAAGCGACGCTGCAAGAGCGACGTACTGGCTTTACGCTCGGTCACTACGAGATTGACGCAGCGGGTGTAAAGCTCTTCCTCGTCATTGTTGGAGTTGCTGCCGCGCGAGGTCGAAGAGTCACCGCCGGTATCGACCTGATTGATCGAGTCGGTCGCGTCTTGCACAAAGCGTTGCTCCGCGTGAGAGGCACAGTGATTGATGATAGCCGCGATTTCCGCGTCGGAGACAAAAGCACCTTGAGCACGGGTCATTTTGCTGGGTCCACCGGGCGGCAGGTAGAGCAGGTCTCCCCTGCCCAGCAGATTCTCCGCCCCGCCCTCATCGAGAATAACACGCGAGTCCAACTGACTGGAAACCTTCAGGGCAATGCGTGACGGCAGGTTAGTCTTGATAATACCTGTAACAACTTGAGCGCGCGGCGATTGCGTCGCCACAATGAGATGCAAGCCGGCTGCGCGAGCCTTTTGAGTGAGCCGCCCGATGTATACCTCCAGATCCTGCTTCACCTGCATCATGAGGTCAGCCAACTCATCTATCACGATGACGATGTAAGGCAGGTGCACGGGCATGGGACCGCGTTCCGCGAAGTCGAGCTCATCCTGCCTCAACTCCTCCTCCGTCTCCTCGGGCAACTCCTCACCTTGGGAATCTTCCACATCGCGCACGATCGCGTCCACAGCGTCCGGGTTCTCATCGCCCGTCATCGCCTCGTCCGGCGGGGCTGCCAACTTGACCTCATCCGGCAGCGTGTTGTAATCCTCCAAATTTCGTACTCCTATACGACTGAATAGCTTATAACGATACTCCATCTCGTTGACCGCCCAACGCAGGGCACCGATCACACGCTCCGGCTGGGTCACCACCGGCACCGCGAGATGCGGCAATTTCCTGTACGGTTGCATCTCCACCACCTTGGGGTCCACCAGCACCAATCTCAGTTCATCCGGGCGGAACTTGTAGAGGAACGAGACGAGCATGCTGTTGATACACACCGACTTACCTGAGCCGGTAGAGCCGGCCACGAGGACATGCGGCATGGCGGCTAAGTCTCCGATCACGGGGTTGCCGTAGACATCCTTCCCGAGTGCCACCGGTATCCGATTTTTCGGATGATGAAACTCCTTGGACATGAGGAGCTCCCGCAGGTACACCGGCTCTTTCACACTGTTCTCCAACTCCACCCCTACGGTCGATTTGCCGGGGATGGGAGCGAGTATATTGACAGAAGTACTCTGCGTTTTCGCCATGATGTCCTCGCTCTTCCCCGCCACGGCCTTCACCGTTTGCCCTCGCGGAACCGAAAACTCATAGCGCGTAACACTCGGTCCGCGCGTTATATCCCCCCCCTGCACCGGAATCTTGAAGGATGCCAACGTGTCGATGATGATGGCTTGTGTCTCGAGCATCTCGGCACGGGCCTGTTCCCGCACGCTCTCCGGAACGGGCTCATACTTAAGCAACTCGTAGGACGGCAACGGGTAATTTTCGAGGTCCAGCCGTCGCGGGGGCGGCGCGGGTACCCGTGGCTTGTTCACCCGTAGGGTCTGCGTGTCCTTGCCGCTGGGCGCGGGCGTTTCCTTTGGTTTCACCCCCATGTGGTTCTCCACGGCGCGGAGGACGGACGGGTTGATGACCATCCCCGGCTTGCCCGCTCCCGCGTCCTGCCCCCCTGCCCGCCTAGCGGTCGGCTTGAGGGTGGGCTCATCATCCGGTATTTGCTCATTGAGCGCAAGCAGGTTCTCCTCCGGCTCCCTTACGGGCTCTCGTCGCGTGATCGACTGCGGCGGCGTGTCCGGTGGCGGGGGCGAAAGCGGTTTCTCCCGCACGGGCTCCGTTGCCTCCGTTCGCGCCTCCCTCCCCCGCGCTTCGGGTGGATTCTGCGGCTCGGGTACCGGCGTTGCGCGGGTGTCAAACGAGGTGCGGCTCACTCCGGGCTCGCGGCGCACCGTCTCCGGCTGCGGCTCCTCCGCTGGGAGGGATGTGCGCCATGCCAGTGCTTCCCGCTCCTTCTGCTCACGTGCGATGCGCCGACGTTCCTGCCATCGGTTAATGAGATTGAGCACTTCCTCCTTCTCCGCTCTGTATAAACCCATTGGCGTGATACGCGCCACGTAAATGAGTGCCACGGCATGTCCTAGCACGAGCAACCCCAATGCCCAATGAACACCCAGCAGGGCATGCAACACCTTTGTACCCAAGAGGTAACCGACCCAGCCTCCGGCACTGACTAAGCCGAGGTGCCCGGTCCATTCGGTGAGCACCCACGGCTGCACAGCCAACGCGCAACAGACCGTGAGTACCATAGCTCCCCACGCCAACCATTGTCCCACGCGTCTTTCTTCCGGCTTGAACACAATCCCCCACGCCGGAACCTGCAGCAAGAGTACCCCGTACACGGCTCCTCCCCCAAACAACCAATACAAACAGCTCGCGGCGTACAACCCCACCGCGCCGAGCAAATTGGTACACCCTGCGTCGGGCTGCACCCCCTCCGGCCTCAACACGTCCCACTCCACCTCTGCCGGTCGGTAACTCAGCAGACAAAGCAGGAGCAGTACCCCCAACACCGCCAACATCATCCCACCGGCACGCAACATCCACGTCGGCCATACTTTCTCCGCACGCCTACTTCGTTCATCCATCATCCTTTCCGATACCTCCATCATACGCTCCCTCCCCCAATTATACCCGCCCCAGCGGAATTTTCAAGTACAATACCACAATCCTTCACTTCGTACTTCGTACTTAATCTCCTCCCCCGTCTTCCTGCGACGAAACCATCGCTCTACTTTAGACGTTTAATTTATTTGGGACAGATGCATCCCCGTCCCTCCCCAGCTTCTCCCACCGAAACACCTTGAACCTCTCCCACATCCCATGCACTACCACCAGCGGCTCCCCCTCCCAATCCCTAAACGGCGCATCAATGCTTGTCCTTAGCTCATTTTTCATACCTCTTTCTATGACGCAGTACCCTTTTATGATGTGATGGGAAGACCTATGAAATCTTCCCAAATGGTATTGAAAGGGATATTTCAGAGGAAGTACCGTTTGATATCCCCGCCTCGTGGGAGTGGGTTAAAGTCAAGATGTTGTGCAGTATTCTCACGGGGAAGAAAGATGCAAACTACAGTACAAACCATGGAAAGTACGCATTTTTTACGTGCGCAAAAGTCCCCCTACGTTGTGATGGTTATTCTTTCGAGGGAGAAGCTATTCTACTGGCTGGCAATGGGGATATAGGAAACATTTCTCATTATGATGGGAGGTTCGAAGCGTACCAGCGAACTTACGTACTGCAGGCAACACACTCAGTTTTTTTGAAATTTCTGTACTACTGTTTCTTGAACAATTGGGTATCTTACAATCGAAAGAAAACCTATGGAGGTGCTATCCCCTTTATACGATTAGGTAACATCGAGGAATATTTAGTTGTCCTTCCCCCTATTCAGGAACAGCACCGAATCGTGAAGAAGCTGGAGTCGCTCCTAGCCTGCATCCCGCTGTGACGGGGGGAACGGATAAGGACATCATTCGAGCGGAGGTCGCATTTTTCTCGCATTTACTAGAGTGCGCGTCATTGAATTATTTGACATAAAAAGCTAGAAATGCTCGCCGGGACTCGGACATTCCGATCAACGGGCAAAGATGTGGCGCATCTGCACCCCAAAACGGTCATAAAGGAAAGTCGTAGATTGGCTGCACGAGCACCACATTAGCAAATTTTCGTCTTCTTAAACAGGCAAGGGGATATCCCATGGTTGCAGCCGAATTGAGCGGCAGGAATATGAAGTTTGGCGTTGGCGTGTAGCAAGGACACAGAGACCGTCCACTATCATTCGTTCGACGCAGATATATCGTGAGCTTCGCTGCGGTGTACCGTATAAGTAGGAAAATACAAAACAGTTGACGTAGTGTTTATTTAGTATCACCCACTAACTTCAGGAGTGTTTCGAGTTTCTCTACGATGCGGTACTGCTCTTGCAGGGGTGGGATGGGAATTAATAACATCTCTAGGTACTCCGCTTTTATGTTATTTATATTTGTCCCACATACCATAGAAGATATGTAGTCTCGATAGTAATTTGATCGAAATACAACCCACAATAAGCACTGGAAAAAATCGTTAATGGGTCGGACTATCCGCAGAAATCCACCTATCTGCGTATTGGGTAACTCAGTTTGCACAAACGCTGGTTTACCGATGACCGTTTTGCTTCCCGTTGATGCAACAATCACGATATCGCCTCGTTGCACCTGATTTCTCTGATCTGCGTATTTAGGGGGGAGGAAAACATCATCTGGTGAAAAAACGATCTCCCCCGTAGGAGATAGATTTCCTCCACGCAGTATCCTTATTCCATCATTTCGTATATCGCTCTTTGAATATACAACACCACTTACCAATGACATCAGATTACCCAGACGAGATATAGCCCAAGATGAAGGCAAGGAGAACGGTACTTCCTCTGAAATATCCCTTTCAATACCATTTGGGAAGATTTCATAGGTCTTCCCATCACGCCTAACGATACGGGATGCCGGTTTGCCTCCCTTCTTACCCAGTTTGGCTCGTTCTGCTTCTATGCGTTTCAGTAAAACAGAAGCAGGCTCGTCATTTGAATCTTGCGGAACAAGTTTCCCTTGAATAGCGGCTTGGAGGAGAGATTTACGAAGTTTGGCTGGTGCTTGAGATAGGGTAGAAGAGTAACGCTGATAAACATGTGCGTAACGATCGACATGTGGCAAAACGTTCTCAAGTTTCTCCACGATTCGGTGCTGCTCTTGGACTGGGGGTAGGGGAATGAGTTTAGGAGCCAGCATGGTCAGTGTTAACTGCGGAGTACCTGACCCAACCCCGACTTCTCGTTTAGCTTGCAGCACACACTGCAGGTACTCCAACAATATCTCATGGAAGGGAATGATGACTATTAAGCTAATTATCGGTACGAAAGGATATCTCCTAACACATGAAAATCCAATCGTTCCTCGTGCAGAAACCGTGATGCATGGCATCGTCACCTTGGCAACATCCGTGTATCCATACAGACCCAAATTTTTTTCCGCATTTGAGAATATGGGAACAGAATATTGCTTCGTTGGGAGTTTAGAAATATGTTCTGGATAATTTCCACCTGTTAGAAGCTTTACGCAGAGATTTCCTAGTCGACACCACTCCCACGAATCCGGGATGTCAAACGGAATTTGGTCATCAATGCACTTCTCATCCTTACTGTCGGTAACTTCATAAAAGTGCCCATCCCGTCTGAAAATGAGTGACGTGGGTTTATTTTTTTTTATTTGCCCTTGCCTGATGAGACTCTTTCTCTCGGCTTCAACGCGCTGGAGGAGGACAGACGCAGGTTCGTCCGCAGGGTCTTGCGGGACCAGTTTCCCTTGGATAGCGTGCTGCAGGAGCGATACTCTCAAATGATGTGGGGTAAGCATGGGTATTATTTAAAGAGCATTCTCTACAGAATGTAGGATTCGTTCCATTTCACTTTGAGTACTCAATATTTCCTCTCGGATGACGGCAATAGTCTCACGTGGAGAGAGTACCTCATCCTGTTCATGGGGAAAGCCACACTGGTCCAAGTTATAGTCAAGTTCATCTGCGATTTCTACGGCAGAAAACTTTTTTGATTTGAAACCGTTGTCCTCTTGAATTTCTTTGCGGTCATTCCACCACGCAACAACGGGATCAAAATGCTTCAACTCCATAGGTTTCGTTTTGCTGAAATGCTTGCGGTCGCTCGGTATATCCAAACGGTAAAACCATGTTTCTCTCGTGGGTCCCGTATAATCAAAGAAAAGTATGTTTGTAGCGATAGAAGTATAGGGTGCAAATACACTACCGGGTAGGCGAATGATAGTGTGCAGATTAAACTCGGAGAGGAGTTTTTTCTTGAGGTTTCTTTTCGCATTATCTTGCCCAAAGAGAAAGCCATCCGGCAAAACAACAGCTGCTCGACCGTTCTTCTTGAGACGATACATGATGATAGCCATGAATAAATCTGCAGTTTCGCTGCTGGCTAGGTCATTTGGAAAATGATTTTTCACATCGTCTTTTTCCGAGCCCCCGTACGGAGGATTCATGAGAATCACATCGACTTTGTCGCTGTCGGAGTAATCTAGGACATCATGCAACGTAAGAGAATTAGCATGAAAAACTTGAGGAGAGTCCAGATCGTGCAGGAGGAGGTTGGTGACACAGAGCATATAGGGGAACGGCTTCTTCTCTATGCCGCAAATGGAATTAGAATATGCCTCTTGGTCTGCTACGGTATGAACATGTTTTTTTAGTTCCTTGAGCCACGAGGTAATAAAACCGCCCGTGCCACAGGCATAGTCGGCCATATTCTCACCAATTTTCGGATGGATCATCTGCACCATGAAGTCCGTGACTGCGCGGGGTGTATAAAATTCGCCGGCAGAACCTGCACTCTGCAGCTCTTTGAGTATAGTTTCATAAATCTCTGCGAAAGCGTGACTTTCACTGTAGTCACTGAAGTCAATTTCATCAATGATGTTGAGCACCTGCCGGAGGAGAACACCGTCCTTCATGTAGTTATGCGTGTCCTCAAAGACGGCTTTGACAATGGTCTTCTTCATGGGCATCTCTTTTGTAACAGGAAGATCGCGCAAAGTCACGAGGAGCGTATCATTAACAAAGGAGAGGAGCTCATCCCCGGTGAGAGAAGAGCCGGACTTATCATCGGCAGCCCAATTTTTCCAACGACAGCATTCTGGTATGATAGACACATAATTCGCATCACCCAACTGCCAGCTCTCTTCTTGGGCATCATACACCTTGAGAAAAAGTATCCATGCCATTTGCTCAATTCGTTGAGCATCACCATTGACACCGGAATCATTCCGCATAATATTACGGAGCTGGTTTACAAAACCTGATATGTTACTCATAAAAATTAAATTGCTTCACAGTAAATGGCTTCTTCCAATTCACGAATAGCCCGACGATAACCTTCCTCACCTCCGAAAAAATTAACGATTTTGGTAGGCTTGCCCTTTTGCATGAAGGGATAAAGTTTGAGTACCTCGAGATTTTCCATTTCATATATTCCCCCGTCCATGTACTTGTCCAGCAGTGCCTCTAGCACATCCCGTGCATCACCGCTGTACTTACTGAAGAAATCTTTCATACGGACATTTTGTGCACGCTCAGAACGAGTGAGGGGCTTCCTATCAAATGCCACATGACAAATGAAGTCAAAATCATCGACATCACTCATGTTCTGGGACTTCTTGAGAGCATCCAAGTCGATTCCCCGATTCCTCAATTGATCTCGAATAATCTTCTTTTTGTCCGCGCTGGACCACTTTTTAACAAACTCTTCGAGAGACGCGTACTCTCCACGCACATTTTTCCTAGTATAATCGATAATATTCTCGCATCGTAACAGTTTACCATGAACATCATACATGTAAACAGTTTCCTGAATGACCTCCACTCTGCATCCATTACGCGTGACTACCCACGTTCTAGGTTCCGGATCATACCCCCCCCGAAGAGGGGGATCTTTTATTGTGATGCCGTCGGTCTCATTCTCTTTAAAATCTTCGTCGACATTGATCGGACCATCCCAGTCTGGGTCTGCAAACAAGCGGGTCACATTGCGCATATCCATGACCGTGAAATGCACCTTATTTGCATTCCAAAGCAGCCGAGTCCCGCGTCCAATGATCTGTTTAAACTCGGTCATAGATCCAATCATTTGGTCGAGTACAATGAGTTTGACCATTTTACAGTCAACGCCTGTGGACAAGAGTTTAGAAGTTGTTGCTATGACAGGGCACTGTCCTTTGACGGAAATAAAGTATTTTAGGAAGCCCTTACCAACGTTATCACTTCCGGTTATGCGAACAACATAATTGGGGTACTTCTGTACCATGTCAGTATTTGCCTGTATGAGGGCATCTCGCATACGCAACGCGGCATCCTCATCAGCACAGAATACAATCGTTTTAGACATCGGACCGATCTGTTTGAGGAAAGCTGTGATACGTTCCGCGACCTCACGCGCACGGTCTTCCAAGACGATATTGTAGTCGTAATCGTTATTCGTGTATATCTGATCCGGGATAACTTGACCGAACTTGTCCCGCTGGTCTTTAAGAGGTCTCCATCCTTCTCCGATATTAAGTGTGACCTTAATGACTCTGAAGGGAGCAAGGAATCCATCCTCGATTCCTTGGTTCAGGCTGTATTCGTACAGAGGATCACCGAAGTAACTGATGTTAGAAGCGTATTTAGTTTCTTTTGGAGTAGCCGTCATACCAATATGGGTAGCACTTCGGAAGTAATCCAGAATACATCTCCATCGACTATCTGCCTTAGCCGATCCACGATGACACTCATCGATGATCACGAGGTCGAAAAAATCCTCTCGGAAGAGTTGGGAGTAATGCTCTGTATCGTCATCCCCAACCAATTGTTGGTAGAGGGCAAAGTAAACTTGATAGGATGTAATGGTAGTTTTGTTATCTCTGGCAGCATTTATCTTATGTATTTTACCCTTAAGCGGAGCAAAGTCCTGCTGAATTGATTGGTCAACGAGAATGTTGCGGTCGGCCAAGTAAAGTACCTTGCGCTTTAAGCCACTTTTAAGTAGACGCCAAACAATTTGGAAAGCTGTATACGTCTTTCCAGTTCCCGTTGCCATAGCCAGCAAGATGCGCGTTTGCCCACGTGCGATAGCGTCCAACGTTCGATTGATAGCGGTCTGCTGGTAGTAGCGGGGCGAATTGACATTCTGACCGGTGTAGTAAGGTACATCCATGGCTTTCTCTCGCTCCAAAGTCAATCCTCTTTGGGTGCGGATACGGGTCAATAATTCTTCCTCCGTGGGAAATTCCGAGAGAGCGAACTCTCTTTCTGTTCCAGCGAGGATATCACGCTCCACGAAACAATCACCATTCGAACTGTAAGCAAAGGGAACATCCAGCATCTCAGCATACTGCAGGGCTTGTTGCATACCATAGCTCGGCGGGTGAGTATTGTCCTTCGCCTCAACAACCGCTATCGGATTATTGGCACTCCTGTAAAGTATGTAATCAGCCTTTTTCGGATTCTCACGTATGGGTCGGTTTCCACTCATGTTCACTTTCCCATCAGTGATTTGTGTCTCCATGGTAATCTTGTGTTTGTCCCACTTTGCCTCAAGTGCCGGTGTGATGTACAAACGCTTAATGTCCTCCTCCGTCCTCTGTTTTTTGGAGAGTACTGCATCTGAATACGCAGCTGGGGTGAAGTCATCCATAGCGGGATTGTACTGGAATCTCAGAAAGAGTCAAGTAATTTCCCGGAAAATTCATCTGCACCCCACTCCTGCCCCAAGAAAATTTCTGCAAATCACCGCCACGCCGGTCCCTATGCGGGTTGCAGCCGCCCTGCGTACTAAGGGGGCTTCAACCTCACGGGGGCATGGATTTATTCCCCCCGCGTCGTCCCGGCTTTGCCACTTCGTACTTCGTACTTGATCACCCCCGTGTCTTCCTGGCGCAAAGTCATCGCCCACCACGAAGCTCGTATTTTTCTTGGAACGGCTGTGAAGCCCCTCATTTATTCGGAACAGGCGTAGTTGACATAGAACGAAGGTTGGGATAGAATAGGATTCATGAAGAGACTTGAAGGAAAGACAGCGGTGGTGACCGGAGCGGGTCGCGGAATAGGGTATGCCATAGCGAGACAATTTGCGCAGGAGGGCGCAAAGGTGGTGGTGATAGCGCGGCACGCGGCATCGTGTGAAGCTGCGGCGGCGAATATCAACGCGGAAACGGAGGGGAGCTGCGAGGCTATCGCCTGCGATGTGGCGGACGCGGCGGCTGTCGACGCGTGCGTCAAGGAGATATTGGCGAAGTACCCGGTGGTGGACATCTTGGTGAATAACGCGGGAATTACGCGGGATGGGTTGTCGATGCGCATGAAGGATGAAGACTGGAATGCTGTGCTGGATACGAACCTGAGGAGCGCGTTCCTCTTTGTGAGAGCCCTGCAACGCACGCTGATGAAGAGCCCCGCCGGGCGCGTCATCAATATGAGCTCTATCGTAGGCATCCGGGGAAACGCGGGACAGGCAAATTACGCGGCATCGAAAGCGGGGTTGATCGGGTTCACGAAAGCGGTAGCACAAGAGCTGGCACGCCGCCGCGTAACCTGCAATGCCATCGCTCCCGGGTTCATTGCCACGGAAATGACGGAGGCGATGCCGGAAAAAGCTCGCGAAGCCGTGCTGGCGAGTATTCCCATGGGCGATATGGGGCAACCGGACGACATCGCAAACTGCGCGCTGTTCCTTGCGTCGGATGAGGCGCGTTACATCACCGGGCATGTGCTGGTATGTGACGGCGGGATGTGCATGTAGGAAACGGAGATGAAGGGAAAAGCGGCAAAACTTATCGCGGTGCTGGTGGGGCTTCTGGTGGCGGCGTGCCAGCAGAGTCATCAGTTGCAGGGGGACCCGTGGGAGCCCTCTGAGCCCTACCGGGGTTACAAAATGTCCCCTTACACACTGAAAGGAATGAGGTTTGTGCCGATGAGTGTGGAGCAAGCCCTGCGGTACGAAGCGGTGGGGGTGGCATCGCACTACGAGGCAAACGGCGCGCGCGGTGCCCTCGGTCAGCCCCTGTACAGCAACATGTATTACGCCGCGCACCGCACCCTCCCCTTGCCGTCCCTAGTCCAAGTCACCAATTTGGAAAACGGAGAGAGCTGCCTAGCGCGCGTTGCCGACCGAGGTCCTTACATCGCGGGACGCCTCATCGACGTCAGTACCTCCGTGGCTCACCGCCTGAAGTTCCACAACAACGGGCTGACGCGTGTGCGCCTCCGCGTGCTGTCTGTAGGTGACGGCTCCTACCGCCGCACCCGTCGCTGAGGGCTTCCCGCGTCCGTGTCCCAACCAAAGGAAAGGTCCAGTGGTGGGTGATGTCTTTGCGGCAGGAAGACGCGGAGGGAATACAAGTACGAGGTACGAAGTACGAAGTGTTCAAGTTAGGCGCAACAAGGTTGCGCAGGGGGGGGGTGGAAGGATGCAAAGCCGAAACAACGCGGGGGAAATAAATCAATGCACCCGTGATGCTGATACCCCCTCGTGCACAGAGCGTGTGTAACCCGCATAGGGGCTGGCATGGCAGCGATTTGCAGAAAACTTCCCGGAACAGATGCGACTTGCGACACGAACGCCTACCCCACGCCGAGCTGTGGCACCACCTCGCACAACCCCACGCACCCCGCTTCCTGCCCCTCACTTTTCTCCTACCGCACCCGCCACTCCCCGGCTTTGCCACCTCGCACCTCGTACT
>CAYWNS010000058.1:0-12713 GCA_964459715.1 uncultured Akkermansia sp. | reverse complement strand
TACGCATTCTCGTGTTCGGTCAGTTCACCTCAACTCACCTGATCATACGTATTCGCAATACGTAGATCTCGTGGGTTAACGTACTGATATTGAGAAAACAAGAAAATGGGAATGAAACGAATTTTAGCGGTCGAAGGAAGATATGGCATCTGCGCTACCTCTTGAGAAAAAGAGCATAAAAAATTCCGAATATGTGCTTGACATACGTGTTGCGAATACGTGGCACCCCACACGCCGCTCCCTAGCTCTGCATACTTCGTACCTCGCACTTCTTATTTGCCCCGTACTTGATCACCCCTGCGTCTTCCTGTCGCAAAGTCATCGTTCTACTCTGAGCATTTAATTTCATTGGGACAGATGTGGGTTTTTCGGTGTTTTTTGAAAGAAACCGCGTTGCCGATACGTACCACTGTGCGATATGAACGCAATTTCGATAGCAGCGGGGATAGTGTGCATGGGGTTGGCGGTGGTGCAGGGTGCGGTTGAGTCAGAGGAGCACCATCCATTTTTTGACGTGGGGGGCTACCCGGAATGGGGGGAATTGACACCGCAGCAGGGCGCAATCGATGTACGGGCGGGGATTGAGCTTGCGAAGAAACGCTTGGCAGCCATCCGAGAAGTTCAACCGCAGCAGGCGACATTTGAGAATGTGTTTGCGGCGTTTGAAAATGCCCAGCAAGAGATGGAAAACGCGGAGATATTGTTGGGAAATCTCTCTGCCGTGATGGACAACGAGGAGCTCCGCAAAGTACAAGAGGAACTCCTACCCGAAATCACACGATTCCAAGCGTCGATTACAGCCGATGAAAAACTGTGGGGAGTCATCAAGGCAGCTGCCTCCGCCTCGTGGGTGAAGAAGCTTTCCCCGGAAAAACAACGCTACGTGCAGCAGGTGGTGGATGCTTTCCGTGACAGTGGTGCTGACCTCAGCCCCGAGCACAAGGAACGCTTGGCGGAAATCCTCAGCGAACTTTCGACGCTCGCCAACCAATTCGACAAAAATGTGTTGGACGCGACCAACGCGTGGCAGTGGGTGGTGCGGGATCCGGCGGAACTTGCCGGTATGTCGGAGGTATGGATGGAGCGAGCCCGCGCGAGTGCCCGAGCCGCCGGATTCGGCACGGAGCAAGAGCCCTGCTGGCTGATCACCCTGCAAGAGCCGAGCGTGATTGAGGTCCTTCGCACCTGCGATGTGGAAGCTACGCGCAAACGCTGTTGGGAGGCGTACTCCTCTGTGGGAGGCAAAGCCCCGTACGACAACTCGGGCATCGTAGCCCGCGTGATGATGCTGCGTCGTGAGCTGGCTGAGCTCTTGGGCTTCGCCAACTTTGCGGACCTCCAGCTCGCCCACCGTATGGTCTCGAGCGGGCAGCAGGCTATGGACTTCATCGATGACATGATGAAAAAGGTCAAGCCGACATTCGATACCGAGGTGGCGCAATTACTGGACTTTATCGCGCAGGAAAAGGGAGTCAAGTCGGACAAACTGAACCCGTGGGACGCCCACTATTACCAACGCAAGCTCGCCCAGAAACAGTATTCTTTCGATATTGAGCAGCTACGCCCCTACCAAGAGTGCAATCGTGTAATCAAGGGCATGTTTGCCATCTACGAAAAACTGTATTCCATCCGGTTGCGGGAGTTGCCCACGCGCTATGCCGGGCAGAAGGAAAAGCCTGCGGATGGGGCGGTCTCTGTGTGGCATCCGGAGGTACGTGTCTTCGCGGTGGAAGATGAAAAGACCGGGCAGCATCTCGGGTCGTTTTACATGGACCTCTTCCCCCGCAATTCCAAGCGCGCCGGGGCATGGGTGCATCCATTGCGTTACGGAACGCCCGCCCACGATGGCAAACCGCATACCCCCCATCTCGCTGCTTTGGTCGGTAACCTGAGTCCCGCCACGGCGGACGCGCCCGCCCTCTTCTCTCACATGGATGTCAGGACGATATTCCACGAGTTTGGGCACATGATGCACTGCATGCTCGGCGACACAGAGCTGCGTTCACATTGCGGCACCAGTGTCACATGGGACTTTGTGGAGCTACCCAGCCAGATGAATGAGAATTGGGCATGGGAACCCGAGAGTCTCGCCACCTTCGCCGTACACTACAAAACCGGAGAACGCATTCCCGATGAGCTCCTGCAGAAGTTGCAAAATGTGAGGTTTTTCTTCCCCGCCCACGATAACATGGGGCAGCTCTGCATTGCCAAACTGGATATGGAGATGCACATGCACTACAACGAGCTCTTTCGCGGCAAGGACCTCGACGCAGCGACGCAGGAACTCCTCGGTCCGTGGAAAGCCCCGTACTCGGTACAACCTCCCTCGATTATGCGTACACTGACTCACTGTATCTCCGGTGGGTACGCCGCCGGGTACTACTCGTACAAGTGGTCAGAGGTACTCGCAGCCGATGTCTTTACGAAATTCCTCCGTGAGGGAATATTGAATCCGGTCGTCGGTGCCGAATACCGCGAGAAAATTCTCACCAAGGGCGACAGCAAGCCCGCTGCCGAGCTTTACCGCGACTTCATGGGGCGTGACCCTAACCCCGATGCCCTCCTCGAGAAACAAGGACTGAAGTCACCTGCCGAGCTCTGAAGACACGTGACTGTTGGAAGTACGAGGTACGAAGTAGCAAAGCCAAGAAGTGGCGGGTGTGGTAAGCAATCGGGTCGTGTAAAAAAAACGCGCGTGATGAAAGTGTTGTGGCAGGTCGCGTCGTACGTGATGGATAGTGGTGCCACGCGAGCACCTCTTCATGGCTTCGCATACCACAGACGTGTCAACCTCACGGGTGCGTTGATTTATTCCCCTCGCGTCGTCGCGGCTTTGCCTCCTCCAAACTCCCCTGCGCAACCTTGTTGCGCCTAACTCCTTCACTTCGTACTTTGTACTTCGTACCTCGTACTTGATCACCCTCGCGTTTTCCTGTCACAAAGTTATCGCCTACCACTAAGCCATTAATCCGCTTGGGACAGGTGTGGTGGGGCGGTGCAGATGTGGCGAAAAATGGCATACGGGATTTGTGACTGAGAAAAAATTTTTTGCACATAGTCAAAGTTAGCTTGCAAAAGGCGGCGAAACGTGTTTATAATGACGGCGTGAGCAGGCGGGGCGATGACGGAGTGCAGCACCCCGCCCGTAAGCGGGAACTCTTATCATATCATGAGTGACGAACAACATGACCAGCAAGTAGAACCGGCTCCCACCCCGGAGCCTGCTCCTACCGTCGACACGCAAAACCGACTTTCAGCGGCTCGTGAGTACGCTGCTGAGCAGTATGAGAAGCTGCGCCGCGCCACGGCAGATCAGGTTGAGAATGTGCGGCGTTACACTCAAGAGGCACGTCGCCAAATCAACGAGGGATGGGATGCGACATGTAGCAGGGCGAAGGACCTGCACCGCGCCGGGGAAGAGTACGTGAAAGCCAACCCGACCACGAGCGTCTTGGGTGCTCTGGGCGTGGGACTGCTGCTCGGTTTGCTCTTGGGTAGCCGCCGATAAGCGGGCGGATGTCTTCTGTATGATGTCTGATAACACATCCTCGGAAGAGCAGCCCGGCTTGCGGGATCAGGTCGGGGTCGTGTTGCGCAGTGCGCGCGCCTCTGCGCTCCATGCTACTCAGCACTTGGAGGCTTTGGCAGATCTCTTGCAGGAGGAGCTCGCCGAGTACGGGAGGAAGCAGGCACGCCGCCTTGTCCAGTTGTTGGTAGGGGGGCTTTTGCTTGGCTGTGCCTATCTCTTGCTCTGCGTTTTGGCGGTAATGCTCCTTCACCCGTTGGTTCAGTCATACCCGATAGCCATCGCGCTTGTGCTCGTTTTCAATCTGGCGGCAGGGTTGGTCATGCTACTTATCGGCAAACGTTGTAAGCCTGACGGTGTCGCTCCTCATACGATGCGGGAACTCAAAACGGACTTGGAATGGATCGAACGCTCTCTGAAAGGAAAAGAATAATCCTGCGGCGCGTCGCGGAGTCGCGTGTGGCAGTCAAGCAGGGCATGGACACCACAGCCGAGGTCGTGCGCGGTGTCTGCCTCCGCGTCAGGGAGTCCCGTCCCTACATCAGAGTCGGCTTGACGGTGGGAGGCGGTTTAGTGGGGTTATTTCTCGGCAAGAGGGTGGTGCACGCATTGATGGGCAAACGCGAGACTGTGCCACTCCCGGCATCTGCTCCCGCCGGTTCCGGAGTGGGTCAGGTTCTGTGGTGGCTGCTCGTTCAGGTGCTTTCTTCGTTGTTGCTGCCGTGGGTACGCGAGAGGCTTCAGGCACCCGTACTTTCCGATTCTCTGAAGCGCATGCACCCGTCGCGCATCTTTTTCCGTTGGCTGGGGCTTGAAAAATAAGCCATGATTCCGATCGAATACAAGGTAGGGGACACAGATGTACGACCGTGGGGCTCTTGGGTTGTATTGGACCTCACCCCGCATCTGGTTGTCAAAAAACTCGTTGTTGAACCCGGCAAACGCATTTCTTTGCAACGCCATCAATTTCGTGCCGAACGCTGGATCATGATGGAGGGCGAGGCAGTGGTACAAAAAGAGAACGAGTTCTTTTCCATGAAGCCGGGTGATGGTGTCCTCATCCCCCAAAACACCTTGCATCGTTTGGCTAATGAGAGCGAAAAAGCAATTAAGTTGCTCGAAATTCAATTCGGCGAACTGCTCAGTGAGGATGATATTCTGCGCTATGAGGATGATTACGGAAGGAATGATTAGGTATGCGAGCCGCTGACATACACGCAGAATGTTGGGATGCTATCGGTGCTGTAGTTTGCATTAACTTGGACCGGCGTGAAGATAGGTGGATTTCCTTTTGCCATGGTGTTCAAGGAGTTATACCGTCAGAAAAAATATATCGCGAAAGTGCTGTTGTAGGCGCGGAGCTCCCCGGGAGTGGTGAACCTCCGTGGTTTACTGAGCGTACGGCTGACCGTGGCGCGTATTGGACGGGGCTTGCCGGGTGTACCCTCTCTCACCGCAATGTCATCAGACGTGCTCAGCGTGAAGGTTGGCGTAATGTCTTGATCTTTGAGGATGACGTGGAGATTAACTTTACGGCGGATAGTTTGGTACTCTTGCATGACGCCCTTCTCCATTTCGCCGGTAGCAAGTATTTGCTCTACCTATCTGTCAATGGTCGCTCGACCTGTGCTCGTCAGATTGCACGACGGGGGGAATGTTCCTTGTTGCAGATCGGGGGTGCCCTTTCTTCCTGCGCCTATATCGTACCCTCAGACATGTACGCTCCCTTGCTTGGTTCTATGCCGCAGGGGGAGTCCGATGTGTGGCAATGGATAGCCATGCACCGTGCCACTGATACGTTTTACTGCGATGAAGTGGAGCTTTGGTCGGATGTATCTCTCTACGCTGTCATGCCCCAAGTATGTCGTCAATTGGACTTTTCGAGTGATATTCTCACTAGGGGGAAGTATACTCTCCGCGATATTCGTGTGCGCGTGTTGCCCGGTTGGTTGTATGCCTTGTACCGTTTCGTTCGCTTCCCTTATTTCTTCCTCAAGCAACGTCTGAATTCTTGGCGTACCCTTCGCCGTGCCCGTCGAGGCGGATTCCCCGGTTACAGACGCAAGTCCTTGACACTTCTTTCGCTATCCCTTGCTGTATTGTCATCCGGTATTTTCCACTTTCTCAGCTGAAATTGAACACTTATGTCTGAAAATAAGGAACGGAAATCCCTCGAAGAACGCTACCAAGCTACGGAGTTGGAGCGACTGCGCCATTCCTGCGCGCATGTCTGCGCCACAGCCATCTGCCGACTCTGGCCCCAAGCTCAGCTCGCCGCCGGACCCGCCGTCGAAAATGGCTTTTATTACGATATTGAGCTCGACCACCACATCTCTTCGGAAGATTTTGCCCGCATCGAGGAAGAAATGCGGAAGGTGGTCAAGGAAAATGCGCCCTTCGAGAAGACGGTGGTGTCCCGCGAAGAAGCTCTCCGGCTCGCGGAATCCGGCGAACTGGGCAGCATCGGACCGCGCTCCGTCCCATCCAAGTTCAAGATGAACCTCCTTTCCCGTATCCCGGAAGACGAGCCCATTTCGATCTACCGCAACGGCGACTTCACCGACCTCTGCGCCGGTCCCCATGTCCCCCGCACGGGAAATTGCAAGGCATTCAAAATAATGAGTGTTGCCGCTGCCTATTACCAAGGGGATGCCAAGGGTCCGCGTTTGCAGCGCGTGTACGGTACCTGCTTTCCGAATCGTTCCCGGCTGGACGAGTATTTGGTCCGTCTGGAGGAGGCGAAGAAGCGTGACCACCGGAAGCTCGGGCGTGAACTCGGGCTCTTCGCCATCGATGATATGGTGGGGCAGGGGCTCGTCCTCTGGAAACCTAAGGGCTCCATTGTCCGTCGCGAACTCCAAAAGTTTATCACCGAAGCTCTCGACCGCATCGGTTACTCGCAGGTGTACACCCCCCACATCGGAAAGCTGGACCTCTACATGGCCAGCGGTCACTGGGACCACTACAAGGAAAGCCAATTCCCGCCCATTCCGGACCCGGATGACTTCAAAAAGTTGCGCGACGAGCACGCCTCCTGCGCCGACCTCTTCAACGCGCTGGACTCGCGCACCATCGGCGGCTTCATGCTCAAACCCATGAATTGCCCGCACCACATCCGCATCTACGCCAACGACCCGCATTCCTACCGCGACCTCCCCGTGCGCCTCGCCGAGTTCGGCACGGTCTATCGCTGGGAGCAGAGCGGTGAGCTGGGCGGTATGACCCGCGTGCGGGGGTTCACGCAGGACGATGCCCATATCTTCTGCCGCCCCGACCAGATCAAGCAGGAGGTTCAGCAGTGCATCAGCATCGTCAAGTTGATTCTCGGTACCCTGCAAATGAATGACTTCCGCGTGCGTCTCTCCCTGCGCGACGGGGGTTACAGCGACCCGAAGTACGTGGGTAGCCACGAGAATTGGCACCTCGCCGAAAATGCCTTGCGCGAGGTGTTGCTTGAGGAGGGCTTTGCCTTTTCTGAAGCGGAAGATGAAGCCGCTTTCTATGGTCCCAAAATTGACTTTATCGTGCGCGATGTCATCGGTCGCGACTGGCAATTGGGTACCGTTCAGGTGGATTACAATTTACCGGAGCGTTTCGAGCTCTCTTACGCCGGTGCCGACAACAAACCGCACCGCCCCGTCATGATTCACCGCGCTCCCTTCGGCTCGATGGAGCGTTTCACCGGGCTGCTCATCGAACATTTCGCCGGTAAGTTCCCCACGTGGCTCGCCCCGGAACAGGTGCGCGTCCTCCCAATTTCGGAAAAAGTCGCCGATTTTGCCGAGCGGGTGCGCGCCACTTTGGTGGATGCCGGAGCGCGTGTGCGCGTCGATGACGCGGCGGACAAAATCGGTGCCAAAATCCGCAACGCCCGCATGGACCGCGTGCCGTACATGCTCGTCGTCGGTCAGCGTGAAGCGGAGCAGGGGCTCGTCTCCGTCCGCCACAGGGACCTCGATGTTCTCGGTCCCATGCCCCTCGGCGATTTCTGTACCGCCCTGAAGGATGAGATTTCCCGGCGTCTCATTGCACCCGCTATCCGTCCCCAATCTCCTGAGGCTGAATAATACCTTTCATTCATTTCTTCCAACCCATACCCCATTACTCGTGCCGTTACCACCCAAAAAACCGACATCTTCACCACGGAATAACCGCCGTGACCAGTTCAACAAAACTCCCCAAACCCGCGTCAATGAACGCATTCGCGCTCCGCGTGTCCGCGTGGTCAATGTGGAGGGTGCCCAGCTCGGGGTGTTCCCTACTCGCGAGGCTCTCGCTAGGGCCAAAGAACTCGGTTTGGACTTAGTCGAAGTTGCCCCCAATGCCGATCCTCCCGTCTGTCGCATCATCGACTACGGCAGGTACAAGTACATGCAGGCCAAACAACAGAAAAACGGTAAGTCCAAGTCCGTTCGCATGAAGGAGGTCAAGTTGCGCATCGGTACGGATGTCAACGACTACAACGTCAAAATGGGGCGTACCGAGCAATTCCTCGACCACGGGCATAAAGTTCGCTTCCAGCTCCGCTTCAAAGGGCGTGAAAATGCCCACCAGCAAATGGGCTTCGATGTGATGGCTAAGGTGGTGGAGGATATGAAGACGATGGGGCGCGTCGACCAACCCCCCAAGCTCGTCGGCAATTCTGTCAGTATGGTCCTCTCTCCCCTCCCCCCCGCACGTCGCGTCAAAAAATTTAAGAAGTACGAGGACGACACGTTCGACACCGAGTCTGAAGAGTTTGACGCGAAAGATTAATCCTAGGCGACTCCGGTTACAACGTTGACCACGTATCCTCCTCCCGGGGTGTTCCTCGGGATCGTTGTCGGCTTTTCGCGGGCAACCATGCTGGATGTGAGCATCGGATTCCTAATGCGGTGCGCAAGCATAAAATTGCTCTTCCCCTGAAAAAAAATACATTATGCCCGAAGCGAAGGGACAAAATTGTCTGATCCACCAGGAATAACAATTCTTGTTATGTGTACAAAAATGTTGATAATAAACGAAGAACATCTTTCTTATTGTCTATCGCATTAGGAATGAGATATACTGACGCGTGAAACGTGGGCGAAGGATTGTCGGCTGGGGAGTCGGCGGGTTCTTCGCGCGAAACTCGTACAATATCAACCAATCACAGTTTATGAAACTCCATTTACCTCATGGTCTCCGTAAGGCTCTGCTGGCTTGCCTCGCCGCTCTGGCACTGCCCGCTTCCCTGCCTTCTACCATCGCGTCGGCTTCCGGTATCGCCGCCGTGTGGTTCCTTGCTACTCAACAGGTGGTGCTTGCGGAAACGATTGTGACTGACAGTACCGGTTGGGAAGCTTTCGTCAGTGATAGTGACCCGGATACGGGGGAAAATAGACCGGGCGGGACGGTGGTGCTTCGGGAGGCGAGCGAAGGAAGTATTTATTTTGGTAAAAAAAATGAGGTCATTGACGCCAATGTCTGTTTCGATACAGATTTGGACATAATTAGCGGGTATAGCAACAGTCCAAACGGTTATACGTACACGTTCAACGGGGCATTCACCGGCAATGGCAGCTTTAAGCTGGTGAGTACGATCAATCACCAACACTACGTCTTTACCGGAAATTTGAGTGGATGGGGTGGTAACATCGAGATCACGGGCGGGGACGGAAGCGATTCAGTCACGTTCACTGGGGAGAATTTTCAATCATCTACGGGTACAATCAATGTCACAGCCGGTGGTAACAGTACGCTGATTGTGGACGGGGTAACCCTGAACAACTCCGAGATTACCGCACCGCTGCTCGAAATAAAGAACAGTGTCACCTTCACGGGGCAAAGTGTCACTATCAACGGAGCTGCCACGATCGGTCAAGGTGCGGCACTGACGTTGGGCGCGGGAACGCAGATGCGGGTGGGGAGTTTGGCAGGGGAGTCGACATTGACTTCGCTCACCCTAGGTGCCGGTTCGGAGTTCGCGCTGGACTCCGGCAGTTTGTCTCTCGGCACGCTCGTACTCGATGGGGACAACGCCAGTCTAGCAATGACATGGGCGGAGGGGACGACGCTGACGCTCGACACCCTTGAGGATAAGGGGCACATCTTGACCATTCACTTGGATGGGTTGACAGCTGCGGATTTTGCGCTTTTCGGGGACGCCGGATGGAAGGATGAGTGGGTGGGCAAGATATTCGTGGAAGGCGAAATCAATGGAAGGCATGTGAAGCTGGATGAGCAGGGCATGGTCGTGCTGTCGAATGAATTCGACATTAGCACCACAGAGCAATTGAATGCCGCACTGACAGATACCGACAACAAAAATAAGGCGGGAATGACGTGGTACATCGATATGGAGAGTGCCGGACATGTTAATCCCGGGACCGTCAGTGCCGATGTCATTCTGCTGCACACGCTGACGATTAACAACGGGAGTAGCAGTAACACGGTTACTTTCGGTGGTGCGTTCAGTGCAGAAAAGGGGATAAACCTCGAATATGCGTGGGCAGCAGGTACTCAGGTAATCTACGCTTTCACCGGCAACCTTGAAAACTTCCACGGGGATATGATCGTGACGGAATCCAAAAACGAGGTCACCTTCAAATTCACCAAAAACACCGGCGATGGCGCAATCACGAATCAACATAGTGCGGGGGAAGGGAAACTCAAAGTTGCATTGGACGGTACAGGTGTCGATGGGGGTACGATAGTCAATGCCACCATCCACGCGAATGACCTGCAGGTTACTAACGCGGTTACTTTCAACAAGAACGTCACCATCACCGGCACGAGTACCTTGGACGCGTCAGCCGCGTTGACTTTGGCAGCCGGTGCGCAGGTGGCATTGGGGGACGTGACCGGTTCCCTCACTTCTCTGACTTTGGAGGCGGGCAGCAGCCTGTCCGCAAGCAACGGAGGCTTTACTGCAACGACCCTCAACGTGAACGGTGATGCCAAGCTCGTGGTCGGTGCCGGTGGGACGTTGAGCTTCGACACCATCTCAGGTGACGGTCTTCTGACTATCGATCTTACTGCCCTCGGTGGGTTCAGCACTCAACAGCTCTTTGACGCGAACAAGGTGTCGTGGTTCGCTGATTGGGCGGGTAATATCGAATTCATCGGCGTGGGATTCTATACGTTGAATTCGGATGGCAGTGTTGTGAGGTCTCTGTCGGATGTTCCTTACGAAGACGCCGGACAATATTCGACAGAGGTGACGGTGTCCGGAGAGACTGGTCCGAAGTGGTACAGTGGCGTTCCGGATGGAGCTGTTTTCAACGTGCTGGACGGCGCGGATTTAAAGGTGTCTGCTACCAGCGGGAATAAAAAGCCCACACTGAAACTGAGCGGGGCAATCAACTCCCTTTACTTTGAAACAGATGGGAGTGGTGCTGCAAATTTCTGGTTTACTTCAACGGAAACGTGGTTGATGAACGATGGGGTGAGCATCAAGGACATTTACGTGGATAATGCCGAGTTGTGGTTTGACGGAATCACTGTGGATTTAGGTGAGGCGAATGTCCATTTGAATGGAACCACATCCGGAGGTTCTAATACCGGAGCATTGAGAGAGAGAGGTGCCACGGTAACGATAGGCGGAAATCTCGATGTCATGGGAGATACGCTCATTTCCTTGCAGAATAAATCTGTTCTTAACGTGAAGGGCGAACTGATCGGTACAGGCGAGTTGATGCTCGGAGTGTGGAATGACATTGGTACAGGTGCCGTGAAACTGCTCAAGGGTGGCACACTCCACGGGCAACTTACATTCTGGGGGCAAGGCGGTGTTTCTGCTAGGCTCGTGCTTGGAAGTCAGGCGGCAGCGGCGGCGCAGGTACTCGCGGATACCATTGCGGAGGATGGGGGCATTACCCTGAGTGTGGAGGGGCTATCATCGAAGACGGAAACAGCGGGTGAAGGTGGGATCATCTTAGCGGAGGGGAACGCGACCTTGGAGCTCACCGGTACGGGGACTTACACATTCCGGGGATTTATCGGAACGGATAGTGCACCGGAGAGTAACGCAGACGGCTGGACGGGTGAAAGTACACTCAATCTCACGGTTAATCTCGGCAGCGCGGCTAGTGCTCAGGAGCTGGCTGCGGGCGGGATTCATGTCCATAACCTCACTATCAGCGGTGGAAAATTAAACATAAACGATGAGGCTCACGCATGCATCCAAGTGGACGGAGATATGACCATCTCCGGGACGGGTTGCTATTACAGTGCTGATCCCGGGAAAAAGGGAGACGTTACTCAATTGGTGGTGAAGGGAAATCTGGTTCTCGATGTCACCGATCCGGCGCAGGATGCTTTCTACTCCGACGGGAAAGGCGGTGTGGAATCTGTCACAGTTGAGGGAATCCTCGATGGGAGGAGTGGTAATTTCCACACGTGTGCCGGTGTCGTACTCAAGCGAGGTGGTCATTTGAACGGTAATTTGACCGTTGATTGGAGTGGGCATCTAGTTCTCGGGGATGATCTCGCCGTCAGGGGCACGATTACCCACGACTATATCGATGCAGGTCACATCCTCAGCCGCTTGGATGGCGTAGACAAAACGGTTTATCTCCTTCGGGATGTAATCAGTACCCAAGAGAAGACTGTCGATAGCTTTACGCAGGAGTTAGCCGGGGAGTGGAAATCAGTCGGCGAAGGTGTCGGAATTGGCAAGACGGGTGAAGGGACGCTGACGTTGACCGGCACGGGTACTATCGCCTACGATTTCAAGGTAGCAGAGGGGAAGTTGATAATGCACAACACGGATTCCGCAAATGCCGTGGTCTTTGAGAAGAGTTTGACGGGAGATGGGGACGTCGACTTTGAATCGGTGGGTGAAGGAGCCCAAAGTACGTCTGTCGTAGAATACAAGGTGGAGGGGGAGGTGTCGCTGGGTGGAGAAATGATCGTGTACGGCGATGCGAACAGAGGAAGTTCTACGGTCCTCACCCTAGCGAGGGGAGGTTCCGTGGGAACACTGCTAGCAGCTTGGGGAGCAGAAATCAAGTTGGGTGCGGACCTCACAGTAAATGATTTGCTTGCTGATAACAGCAACAGAAATGCCAAATTTACGAAAACTGATGACGCGACGGACCCCGTCAACCTGATCTTTGAGGTAGCGGAGAGCGACGAAAAAGAGACGAGTCTAGACGGATACACGTTTACGGATGTGGGCTTTGAGAAGAGTGGAGCGGGAACCCTGAACCTTACCGGCACCTCTGTC
>CAYWNS010000057.1:0-13063 GCA_964459715.1 uncultured Akkermansia sp. | reverse complement strand
AAGCCTCCGAGCTCTTGTGGAAATCCTCCCTTTTTTCTAATGCGTTTGCCCTGCTTCGTGTTCTCTGTTGCTTGACTTTTCTCCGTAACTGCGATACCCTGTGCGCGACATGAAACGGGTGCTCACAGAGCTGATGGTTGTGGCGGTATTTTTATGCGTGGGCATGGCGGCATCGGCAACGGAAGTCATTCTGACGGGTGGAGTTGCCCTGAGGTCTTGGGAGTACCTGCGGGGACCTGCCAAGCACGATAATTGGTGGGCGAACTTTATCCGTGCCTCCACCGTGTACATGCAGATGGAAAGGCAAACCAACCCCGAGCAAAAGTTTGTCTGGATTGTCTACCGCCCGGCGTACATTACCCGCAGCAAAGAGGAGAACACCGACTACATTTCGCGCATCCGTGAAACTGCCCGTAAGTTCAAGGCGCGGCTCGTCTTGGTCGATACGGCGGCGCAAGCCTGCCAAGCCATCAACCGCGCGGGGCAGGGTAAGCGGTGCATCACCTCATTCGTCTACTTCGGACACTCCAATGCCCACGCATTCATGCTGGACTACAGCAACACCATCATCGGCTCCTCCAAGCAGTGGATACATGAGCGAGACATTGCCACCCTCATCTCTCCGCTCGCGTTTGCTCCCCAAGCCAAGTGCATCAGTTACGGTTGTTATACAGGATTGAGTATGAGTGCCTACTGGAAGCGAGCACTCGGGGTTCCCCTCATGGGCAATACCTCGTCCACCCGCTACCAACCCGTCGGCGATGGCAAACTTCCCGTTGGTGTCGGCACGTGGAAAAAATAATTGGGAAGTACGAGGTACGAAGTACGAAGTACGGAGTATGCAAAGCCGGGAAGTCGCTCGTGTGTAACACAATGGTCTAGTGCAAGTTTCCCGTCTGCGTATTACCTTTGCCATTACTCTTGCATCTCCCCCTACTGCTCATCACACGCTCTGCGTACCAAGGGGGCATCAACCTCACGCTCGCACGGAAAGCCCATCGCCCACCACTAAGCGTTTTATTTTCTCGGTCGCGACTTTGAATTTGCCTTGCGAACGTGGGGAGAGAGTGTATAATACGCGCGCAAGAGATGAGAGCAGCACAGCTACGCGAAAAGTTGACGAACAGGGAGGCACCCTTGCGCATCCACCTGATAGGGGTGGCGGGTAGCGGAATGAGTGGATTGGCAAGGATGCTCATGGAAATGGGACACCGTGTGAGTGGCTGTGATTGCTCCACCAGCCAGGAAACTGAACGACTGCAACAGACCGGGCTGGACTTCTACAGTCCCCACAGTGCCGTACCGGTGCAGGACGCGGAGGTGGTGGTCTATTCCAGTGCCATACGGGAAGACAACACGGCACTGCACGCGGCGCGGGAGATGGGCAAACTCTGTATACGGCGGGCGGAATGCTTGGCAGCCATTCTCAACGGCGAAAAAGGCATCGTTGTAGCCGGGGCGCACGGAAAAACGACCACTTCATCGCTCACAGCGCACCTGCTTCGGGAAGGACGCATGCGTCCCAGCCACTACGTGGGGGCGGAGATACCCGTGTTGGGAGCGAACGCGCACTGGAATGAGCAGAGCGACTACATGGTGGCAGAGGGAGATGAGAGCGACGGCACCCTAGTCAACTACTACCCGGAGTACAGCATTATCCTGAATATTGAAGCGGAACACCTCGACTTCTACCGCGATCTGGCGCACATCAAGAGCACCTTTGCGCAACTTTGTCGGCAAACACGGAGCAAAATCATCTACTGTAAGAGTGATCCCGGCGCGAATGAGGTATGCTCCGTCTTCCCCAACAGCATCTCCTACGGCTGGAAGGATGCCGATTACACTGCCGATGATGTGCAAATTAAGAGTGGACGCTCCGTCTACACCATCAAACACTGCGGAGAAGTACTCGGACAGGTCGAGCTCGGGATTCCGGGGCGTCACAACGTGCTAAACTCTTTGGCAGCAGTAGCCTTGGCATTGGAGCTGGGTTGCGACTTCGCGGCAGTGGTGCGGGGGCTTGCCTCCTTCGCCGGAGCGCGGCGGCGTTTCGAAACTAAGTATCTATCGCGGAACTACCGGATCGTCGATGATTACGGGCATCACCCCACCGAAATCGATGCCACGCTGTCCACAGCACTTAGCCTGAAACCTAGGCGGCTCGTGGTTCTCTTTCAACCGCATCGATACACGCGTACGCAGTTGTTGCGGAATGACTTCGGACGCGTGCTCAAGGATGTGGATGAGCTCTTTGTTACCGATGTATACCCCGCCGGTGAAGTTCCCATACCCGGAATCAGTGGGCAAACAATCGTAGATGCCGTGCGAGAACACGGGAACACCCACGTGCAATACATTCCGGACGTACACAGTGCCCACCGCGAGATCGGCAACATTTTGCGACCGGGCGACCTCTTCCTCACTCTCGGCGCGGGTAATGTGCACGAAGCGGGCACCTGCGTGGCGCGTGATCTACGTCTGCTTGCGGAAATGCAGCAAGAGTGTGGGACTGACTTCGCCTACCGGCTGTACGAACCGATGGTTCGCCACACCACCATCGGTGTGGGCGGTTGCGCGCAATTCTGGTTGGAACCGAACACGGCGGAGACAGCACGCGCTGTACTCAGCTTTTTCAAAGACCGCAATATCCCGGTGTATGTGATGGGTCGCGGCTCCAACCTCGTGGTGCGCGACGGGGGGATACGCGGAGCGGTTATCCACTTAGAAGCCGGTGAATTTGAGCAACTCAGCGTGGACGGCACCCGCATCACCGCCGGAGTCGGTGTCAAACTGAAGAAACTGGCGTCCTTCGCGGCGGCGCACGGGCTTTCGGGCTTCGAATGGATGGAAGGTATCCCCGGAAGTGTGGGCGGAAGTCTGCGGATGAACGCGGGGGCTATGGGTAAAGATATGTGGAGCTTCTTCCTCTCTGCGGAAGCATTGGACAAGGAGGGGGAGCCGGTGCACTTCGAGAAAGAGTCTATGCAGGGCGCGCAGTACCGCGTCATCCCGGAGTTTGAGTACCATACCGTCCTCCGGGCAACCTTCATCGGAGTACCGGCAGAACGCGCCGCGATTGAGGCAACGATGCAGCATTACCACGAAAAACGCCGTGCCACCCAACCTCGGCAACCCAGTGCCGGCTGCACCTTCATGAACCCACCCGGCGGTCCGGCGGCAGGCAAACTCATCTCTGACCTCGGTCTGAAGGGTTACTCCATCGGCGCAGCTCAAGTCTCTACCGTGCACGCCAACTTTATCATCAACACCGGCGGCGCGTCAGCAGCGGATGTAACCGCGCTCATCGACCACATTCGCCGCCGCGTGAAGGAGACCTACGGACTTACCCTCCGGACCGAGGTGCAGGTCATTGGTGAGCGCGAAGCAGAATTCTAACCTATCTCTCTATGAAACACCTTCAACTCAACACACCTATTGCCCTGCTCATGGGGGGACCGGGAGCGGAGCGCGAGGTCTCTCTCGTGTCCGGCAAAGCCGTGCTGGAAGCCCTCCGTGAAGCGGGTTTCACCCACGTTTCCTCCGTCGTGGTAGACACCGAAGCACCGCCCATTCCCCCCGGAACCGAGCTCTGCTACAACATGATACACGGAACCTACGGGGAAGACGGCGGTTTGCAGTCCTATTTGGAAGGACTCGGTCTCCCTTACACCGGGGCGGGGTCCACGACGAGTCGCCTCTGTTTCGACAAAATTCTCAGCAAACGCGTCCTCACGGAAAAAGGTGTACGCACGCCTCGTAGTGAGGTCATCCGAGCGGGGGAGCAACCAAGTTTTAGCACACCACTCGTCATCAAACCCCCCTGCCAAGGTTCCTCCGTTGGGGTGGAAATTGTGCGTGAGCCGGAACAGATGAACGCGGCACTCAAGGAGGTCGCCAAATACAGCGACGAGCTCCTCGTAGAAGAATATATTTGCGGCAAGGAGCTGACAGTGGCAATTTTAGACGGAGTACCCCTCCCCGTCATCCACATCTGCCCACGTACCGGTTTCTACGACATGCGCAACAAATACCCTTCCATGTACGGCGGGGGCGGCACGGATTATATCTGCCCGGCGCATCTCTCGGAAGCAGTCACTCTGTCCGTACAGCAAGAAGCCCTGCGTGCCTACCGCGCCCTCGGGGTGCAGGTGTACGGGCGCGTCGATGTCCTTCTCTCCGAGGATGATCTACCTTATGTGCTTGAAATCAACACCATACCGGGCATGACCGGGAGCTCACTCTTCCCGAAGGCTGCGGCGGCAGCGGGTATCTCCTACAGCGAGCTCTGCAAGCGTATCGCAGAAATTTCTCTGCATTGCCCCAGATAACTCCATCCTGCGCTTTGCCATGAACATGCGCGACAGAGGCACCTCGCGCGAGAGCTCCAACGTGCAGAAGCTCGAAAAGCTCATGTCGTGGCGGAAGCGTCTCTTCAACCTATTGGCTCTGAGGCGCGGAGCGATTCGGCTGAAGCGATGGCTCATTCTCGCCGTCATTGCGTTGCCCGTGGTCGCGCTGCTAGTGCTCGGCGTCCACTTTGTACTCGAAAAGGCGTACGGTTTGAACGTGGAGCAGATTGTCTTCAAATCTTCCCGTAATATCATCACCAAGCAACAAGCTCTGCAAATCCTGCAAGTCGGCGAAAGTGTCAACATGGCTACGCTGAACGTCGATTCCCTCCGCCGCAAACTTGAATCTCACCCGGCTATTCTCTCCGCCGTCATTCGTGCCGAGCTCCCGGATACCCTCTACATCGAAGTCGAAGAACGCATCCCCATCGTTTACGTCGCGTGGGAAGACGGGGCGCGCACCGGAGATAACACCCGCCTCTTCATGGACCCCAAGGGTACCCTTTTTCCCGTGGATGAGCAGCTCCACCACGACTTCCTCGGAGTCCCCACTTGGTACCTCCGTCCGGAAGATGCCCAAGAACTCAAGTCCGGCACACAAATTAACCCCCGAAAGGTTCGCCCCATTGCCGCTCTCATTGCCGCTTCCAATATCTACCCTCCGGAGGAAATTCCACCCATCTCGGAAATCTTTCATCCCAAAGACTGGCAACTGCGTCTCATCCTCGACAACGGCGCGGAAGTCACGATGGAAGTTCGCCACATCCGCGAGCAAATGGAGCGTCTTGCCCTCATTCTCGGACACGCCCGCGCCACCCATCGCCGCATCCGCTCCATCAATATCGTCCCCGCCCTCAACCCCACTTTTAACCCCGCAAACTCTCCGTAAACAAACTACATATCCACATCGGTTCCGAGAAGGCAAAACTCTGAGTGTTTAATTTATTTGGAACAGTTGTGTTTTTTTTACCACTTGATCCGATGGGGTCTTTGATTGTGTCTGTGTTCCTCTCGATCTGCTTTGTTGCGTAGGATGGTGCTTTTGTCGCGGCGGGAAACTCGTTCGAGTGTCGTGCGTCGTTTTTCGGCGCGTTGTTGCAGGGCGGCGATCTCGTCATCGAGACGGAGGAAATGCTCGTAGTGCTCACGGGTGAGTTCCCCCCTCTGCAGGGCTGCGCGGACGGCGCATCCTGAGTCCGCTCGGTGTGAACAGTCCGAGTAACGGCACTGTTTAACGAGCTCCTCGACATCCGCAAATTGAGTGCGCAGCGTGGTGGCATCCGTCCACATCTGCACCTCCCGCATGCCGGGGTTATCGATCAGCACAGCTCCGTTCGGCAGGGGAAGGAGCTCACGTGACACCGTCGTATGACGCCCCTTCCCCGTCACCTCATTCACTGTGCCGGTCGGGCGTGATTCCCCTGCGGTGAGAGAATTGACGAGCGTGCTCTTACCGACTCCCGAGGAGCCGACCAGCAGGAGGGTCGCGCCGAGCGGCGGGTGGTGCAGGATGTCCGGGTAACCCTCCGCTCGCATCGCACAGATAGCGTACACCTCTGTGTCAAGAGCCAAGGCAGCGAGTTCAGCGCAAGCACATCGCATCGTTTCGGACGGTGTTACATCAGCCTTGTTGACGAGCACGTAGGAGCGGGCTCCGCATTTGCGGACAAGCGTGAGGTAGCGTTCCGTGCGTTTGGGGTTGAAGTCCGCGTCCGCATCGGTCAACACAAACACGGCATCCACATTGGCGGCGATAACCTGCTCCGCGCATGATTTACCGGGTACCTTCCGCGAAAAACGATTTTGGCGAGGCAGGAGAGCACGCACCACGGGGAGCTCTCCGGCACCTCCGGCATCCACTGCCACCCAGTCCCCCACGGTGGGTAGGTCCGCGTCCGTCGCCGCTTGGTGCCATAGCTTCCCTGACAGCACAGCTTCGCTCTCCGTGGCACCCGCTGTCTTGACGCTATAGTTGATACGCGTTTCGCGGCAAATACGCGCCGGGAACCACTTGGGCTGCCTCAGCTGCTCCCATGCGGACTGCAACCGGAGGTTCCACCCGAGGCGGCGCAGAAAATCGCTCATGGTATCAATGCCAGTGCTTGTTCTACGATACGCATGGCCAGCCATTCCTTGGTGTCACGGGGGAGTCGCACCTCTCGGTCGGGCAATACGAGCACCACTTCATTCTCCGCCGAGCCGAACCCTACCCCCGGCTGCGACACGTCATTGGCGACTATCATGTTACAGCCCTTGCGGCGCAGCTTTTCCCGGGCATGGGTAATCAAGTCCTGCGTTTCCGCTGCAAAGCCGACCAGTACTCCGCTAAAGCCAAAGTCGGCGCGCATCGCTCCGAGGATGTCCGGCGTCCTTTCGAGTTCCAACGTGCGATTCCCTTCACTCTTTTTAATTTTCTGCGCGGCAACTTCCACCGGACGATAATCCGCCACAGCCGCGCAGAGCAACGCCACATCTACCCCGCCTATCATATCCCTCACGGCTTCATACATCTGCTGCGCGCTCTCCACATGGATAAAGTCCACGCCCGGCGGGACATCCAATGCCGTGGGACCGGAAATGAGTAGTACCTCATGCCCCTCATGCCGGGCTGCCCCCGCCAGAGCATAGCCCATCTTTCCGCTACTGCGGTTGGTGATGTACCTGACCGGGTCGATCGCCTCACGCGTGGGACCTGCCGTCACCAAAAATTTCATGCGCTTGTGCCGTTGTATCCTCAGGTACCCGGCTGCTGCTCTTCGAGCTTGCGGCGCAGCTTCTCCGGGAGCTTCACTTGGATATGTATATCGCGCAATTGGTTGGGTTCCGCCGGGGCGGGTGACTCACTCATGAGGTCCGCGCCACGGTTGTTCTTCGGGAACGCGATCACCTCGCGGATGGACGAGCAGCCGCCGAGCAACATGACCACACGGTCCAGCCCGAGAGCGAGTCCCCCATGCGGCGGTGCCCCGTAGGAAAAGGCGGTAAGCAAGTGCCCGAATTGTTCTTGGATGGTCGCCTCGTCCAAACCGAGGGCACGGAAAGTAGCATCCTGCAGGTCTCGCTCATGGATACGGATGGAGCCGCCGCCCAATTCATTGCCGTTCAAGATAATGTCGTATGCCTCCGCACAGAGATCGGTCGAAATTTCGCCGCGTAAGACCTTGTCGACATCCTCGGGTACCGGGCGGGTAAAGGGGTGATGAATGGCGCAGAACCGCTGTGTTTCCGCGTCCCAAGCGAAGAGCGGGAAGCGCACCACCCAGAGGAGGTCCACATCGTGGTTATCCTTGAGCAAGTCCATGTACTGTGCGCATTCGAGCCGCACACGTCCGAGTATCGTGCAGCTTTCCTCCCACGGTCCGGCGGCAAAGAAGATGCAGTCGCCGTCTTCGATAGCGAGTCGCTCCTTGAGGGCGGCAATTTCGGCATCGGTAAGGCGTTTGGTGATGGGACTCTTCCAACCTTCACGATCATTGACATCGCGCACCTTGATGTACGCGAGCCCCTTGGCACCGGCTTCTACAGCTGTCTGTGTGAGAGAATCCACCTGCCCCACCGAGGGTGAAAAGTTCTTTGCGTTGATCGCCTTCACCACGCCACCGGCGGCTATAGCCCCGGCAAAAACGCGGAAGTCACTCTTGGCAAAAATGTCCGAGCAATCTGTCAACTTCATCTCGAAGCGTCGCTCCGGCTTATCGGAACCATATTGGTCCATCGCGTCATGCCACGTCATGCGCGGGAAAGGTATGCTGATTTCCCGTCCGACAGCCTCTCGGAATACCCTTTGCAGCATTTCTTCCACCCAGCCGTATATGTCCTCCGGCGTAACGAATGACGCCTCAATGTCTATCTGCGTAAACTCCGGTTGGCGGTCGGCTCGCAAGTCCTCATCCCGAAAACACCGCGCCACCTGAAAGTATTTCTCGAGCCCTGCCACCATGAGCAGCTGCTTGTACTGCTGCGGGGCCTGCGGCAAAGCGTAAAACGTGCCGGGAGAGAGTCTGCTGGGCACCAAAAAGTCTCGTGCCCCTTCCGGCGTGCTCTTGGATAGGATCGGCGTTTCGATCTCCAAAAAACCCTGCTCGTCCAAATAATCGCGCATGGTCTTGGTGATGCGGTGGCGCAGTATCATGTTGCGCTGCATCTCCGGTCGCCGTAGGTCGAGAAAGCGGTACTTGAGACGTATGTCTTCATTCGTCAGACGTCGGTCTAACTGAAAGGGCAACACCGCCGCTCGATTGAGTACCATGAGTTCGTCCACCTCCACCTCAATTTCTCCGGTGGCGAGGTCGGGATTGGTGGCATCTACCTCATCGGTCTTGAGGCGCGCCACCACCCTGCCGCTCACCTGAATCACCGACTCCATACGCAATCCCTCCGCTACCTTTGCCAGCTCCGCGTTGACCTCCGGGTGGAAAACCACCTGTGTCTTTCCCGCACGGTCACGCAGGTCAATGAAAATGACACCGCCGTGGTCTCGCACGGTGTCGACCCAGCCCACTAGGGTGACACGCCGGTCGATATGCTCCGGGCGAAGTTCATTGCAATTGTGACTCCTGTACGTTCTCATGGTGCGTCAAAACGTGTGCACAGTTTACTCCTACTCTCCCATTTGTCAAGCTCAATCCCTCACCAACTCTACGGAAAAACCTCTATTCTCGCGCCTCAGCCTCATTTCTCGTTTGCCTGCTTGGATGAGTCGTTCGTCATGTTTGCGCTGAGTTTCTTCCAGACTTCATCGACAGGAATACAGTTGACATTGCCGGGTGACACAATACTGTCGCAGTGTGCTCCTTGAAGATAGGAATTTGCGTTTCGATGATCAAAGAGTCCGATCGTGTAGCGACCGGTCATCGCTGCGATATGGGTAGGTCCCGTATCATTGCCGAGCACGGCGATGGAGCGCAGTGCCACTTGCGGGATATCTGTGAGAGCGGTCATCCCGACCATATTTACCACCCAATCCCTACCCCGGGCAATGGTGTTACACTCTGCGGCATCATCCACCGACCCGAGTACCACCACGTGTACTCCCGCTTTACCCAAGCGATTTGCTATTTCACAGAAGTTTCGTGCATCCCACCGCTTGTACGCGTTTTTTGCCGAGCAGCCTGGTATGAGCAGTACGTAAGGTTCTCGCGGAAGCAGGTCAAAGTGTTTCCCCTCTGCCGCCATCTGACTGAGGTCCGTTAGAGTCCGAGGAACGCGTGTCGGTGTCCTGCGGACACTCCCAATGCCTCGACGGTTTTTCTTAGTAAGGGTAAGTATGTTGTTTTCGTAAACTTCGTACCACCGATACTCTCCCGGCGGTAGCATCCGGCGAAGCATAAACCGGTACATCCGCACACGCTGAGAGGCTTGAAAATTATATATCTTAGAAAATCCCCCTCCCGCTATGCTACGCAGCACCGTCAATGTCTCCTTCATCCCACCGCGATTGTCCACTATATACCCACTGAATACCCCCGTTGCCCGCACGAGAGGCACCATACCTTTCGTCGTCACTATCCACATCTGTGCCTCTCGGTTTTCCCGCTTGACTGCTCCAAATGTACCCAATTCCAGCACGAGATCCCCTAGCGCACCATGCTTTATGACGAGTATCTTCTCCATCTCCTTACCGTATTTATTGAATTTCCTCCATGCGATAGGGCTTGCGTTAGGCGAGGTAAGTTAGTTTTTGCGCTGACGGGCTTGTTGCTCGGCGAGAGCGGCTTTTTGAGCATCAATCATTCGCTCCATGATGCTCTTGCCCTTTTTGCGCCTACTGACATCTACCTTACGCAACTCCGGCTGGGGGAGTCGCCGTATAATCCACGTCTGGATAATGGAAATGATATTCGTCGTCGTCCAATACAGAGCCAATGCACTGGGATAGTAGTAGCAGAACGCGAAGAAGAAGAGCGGCATGAGTCGCATGATTTTCTGCTGAGTGGGGTCCCCGGCTTGGGGCGTCATCCGCATCTGCAGCAGCATGGTGATAGCCATCACCACGGGTAATATATTGATGGGTAAGTCGTAACCGAAGATTGGCAGCGTGCACACAGTATCCATCTGCGAAAGATCGTGTACCCAACCGATAAAGGGTGCCCCGCGAAATTCTGCAGCAGTTTGCAGCACATAAAAGAAGGAGAAGAAGATGGGGATTTGCAGGAACATCGGGAGGCAACCACCCATGGGAGAAATCCCGTATTCGCGGTAAAGATTCATCATCTCCATGCTGGCTTTCTGCTGGTCATTGGCATACTTCTCGCGGATTTCCTTCACCTTCGGCTGAAGAAGGCTCATGCTCTTCATGCTCATGTAGCTCCTGCGATAAAGCGGCCAAATGATGAGTCGCACAATGAATGTCATTGCTACAACCGCCCAACCCCAATTACCGAACCAGCTGAAAAACACGTTGATGAGCCAGTTCATCGAGTAGCTGATGATGTGGAAAATGCCGTAGTCCATGATATGGTCGATCTTGGGTACCTCTTCGGTCATGTCACTCAGCATGAGATTGAGCTTGGGTCCCGCGAAAATATCGTAGTCCAACGTCTGCACTCCGCCGACTTTGCCCTCGGTCGCCGCCGCCAACGAAAACTCCGGCACCCCCAGTGCACTCTCCACGCCCTCTGCCGTCTTGTGTTCCTTACCCGGCAGGGACACTTTGCCGAGGGGGGCAGCATAGTACGTATTGACGTGTCCGCCCCTGCCCTGCACGAGTGTGGCGTAATACTGATTCATCACGCCAACCCAGGCGACCAGGTCCGTGTTTACCGGCACCGTGCGCTCCTTGGCACTCCCGAACCACGGACGAAAACTGCTCGTGCTCTCTTTATGAAAACTCTTGTCCTCGTTGCGGATGTAGTAGGTGAACTGCGCCCACTCTGTGGGTGAGATGGGACCCGTCCCCCCTGCGTATATCCCCCAGTTCTTGGCTCGCCGGGGGGTAGTGCCGGTGTTTTGTACCTGCACGCTGAGTTCCAAACAATAGGCGTTTCCTTCCACCACTTTCTCGCCCACGCGCAGCGGCTTCAGCTTGTATATCTTGCGTATCAGTAGGTCATGCAGCCTCCCCTCTAGTGTCACCTGAGTCTCATCTGTCTCCTGTGGCACCACGCTGTACTCTGTCTCCTCATATACCGGTGCCTTTTCCTCACTCAGGGCAAACATGAGACTCCCAATGCCGTGCGTGACTTGGGAATTGAGTCTCACTGCCGCCTGCAAGTCTTCCTTGGTGCTGTTGATGGGTTTCCCGACCATCTCCACACTGCCGACGCCCCCACCGACGTTCTGAAAGCTGAACCTCGCCACCGGCTTCCCCTGTGTATCTCGCGATGTGAGCACGGCAATTTCCTTTGTCTCCGGCTTCTCCGAAACTACCGTCTCTGCGGCTGCCGCAGTTGGCGTCTCTTTCGGCAAGGGTGCCGTTTCCGTTTCAGCGGGCTCCGTCGCCTCTTGCTGTTGCGTGGGTACAACCTCCGGGGGCGGCACATTCTGCGCGCCATAATACCAGTTGACGCCTAAAAGCACGGCACATATCGTAACAACAATCCATGCTGTTCTATCCATAGTGTATCAGTAAATTAAGTGTGTGTTTTCTTCGGAGGGACGGGGTCATACCCGCACCCGCCCCACGGGTTACATCGTAAAATTCGCCAAATGCCGAGAGCACTCCCCTTCCACGCCCCGTGTACCTCTACTGCCTCAATAAAGTAAGCCGAACAGGTGGGTTTGAAGCGACAACCCGACATCGGACCGCACACCGCGTGAAGCGGCTTGCTGATGAAGTGCCGGTAAAACCGTACTATCAGGATGAGTATTTTCCCGAACATGTTGGGTCCGTTTTTGAGCGAGCGTACCGAGCAATGAGCTTTTCCATATCTCGGCGCAGGTCAGCGTATTCCACGTCCACCGCTCTTTGCCTGAGTATTACTACCACGTAAAGTCCCTCAGCGAGTGGGTCCCCCGTCTCTCGGAGCAACTCACGCACACGTCGCCTTAGTTTGTTGCGCACCACGGCATGCCCGAGTCGTTTGGGAGCGACAAGACCGAATAGGGAATGCCCCCCTGCTCTCTCCTCCTCTAGGGGTGCCGTGTTCAATACGAAATACCGCCCGACCTGTGAGCATCCCCGCGCACGAGCCGCAGCGAACTCCCAAGCCCGCTTCATGCTATGCTTACGCCGCAGCTGCATCTCTCTCAGCTCCGAACCGCCGCTCCGGTTCATCAGGAAAGCCGCCGTATTCCGGTACCCATCAGGCACCGTGCTGAATCGTGTGTCGCTTGTAATGCACCTCTGCTCCCTTCGGCATCAGTCGTTTACGCCCTTTTGCGCGGCGACGTGCCAAAATGGCGCGCCCATTCTTGGATGCCATGCGTGCACGAAACCCGAATTGTCGCTTGCGACAGCGTTTTGAAGGCTGGTATGTTCTCTTGCTCATAGTGTCAATTAAGTGTTCTGCATTTTGCGTCTGTGTCCCACGCGCGGGTGCCAATGATACCCCTTTACCGTAGCATGTCAAGGATAATTCAGACCCGCCGCCGAGAAATTCAACTCTCGCACCATTTGCGTGCCCGCCCTCCCTTGGATGCCGCTCACGTGTTCGTCGGGGATAAATGACATTGAGTATCAATGTTATAATGGTAAATTCGTAAGAAATTCGTAAACGGATAAATTGTGTCATAATTGATTAGGGAAAGCTAAAGAAAAATGATGCAGGGGCGGT
>CAYWNS010000056.1:0-13517 GCA_964459715.1 uncultured Akkermansia sp. | reverse complement strand
AAGTACGAGGTACGAAGTACGAAGTACGAAGTGAAGGAGTTAGGCGCAACGGAGTCGCGCGGGCATGCCGGGAGGAGGCAAAGCCGGAACAATGCGTGGGGAATAAATCAGTACATCCGTGAGGTTGGTACACACGTGGCAGGCGGATACATGAAGAGATACTCGCGTGGCACCACTGTTCATCACAAATGACACGTTCGGTTACAGCCGTGGTGATTCAACACTTCTCATCACACACGTTTTTCCTGCACGCATCCATTGCCTACCACGCCCGCCACTCTCCGGCTCTGCCACATCGTGCTTCGTACCTCGTACTTCTTGTTGGGCGTCTGCAACCCGCATGGGGATTAGCATCGCGGCGTTTTTTTGAGAATTTTATTGGGACGGGTGTGCACGTCTGTCTCAAATCACATCTGTCCCATATCAATTCAATGCTTAGCGGCAGGCAAATGTCAACGGGGGTCAGGGAGCTTTTCGATTGAAACGACGGGGCGGACGGGGAAAAAACCTTGGTTTTGCTGCACGTAGTAATGATTGAGTGTGAAGCGCACGGTGTCACCGGGTTTGAGGTGGGAAATAAACTGCGCCACAGAGGCATCCTGCCCCGGGACATCTCTGAGGACATCTACCATGGCTGTATCGCCCTCCTTCAGCTCGTCATCGCCGTATTTTCCGGTCTTCTGGTAATGCTCATTACGCAGCACACGGAAGTGCGCCAGCGAGGTAGCATGGTCACAGCGGTCCGGACACAGCGCAGTCATGTGCCGACAGGGGTGGAAATGCGTGCCCTCATACCGAGCAACCACAGTGTTGGTGGCGAGCATGTCCGCCTTATCCGGCAAGGGAGACGCGCACGCACACAGCCCAGAGAGTAGCGCGGCGATAAACGTTGGTTTCATGTCATATTAGAGTCGCCTACCGCCCCAAGTGTTCAATTTTCAAAAAAATCGTGAGATAGGACTCGAAATTTGACAAATTTGTCGAACAAAAGTGTAAATAAAAACGTTCAATTTTACAAATTTGTCAAATAAAAGAAAGGCAAGTTGGAAGTATTGACAGCAAGAAAGGTTGACACACAGGCAATTCAGAATAAATTGATGAGCTGGCACGGGATTTGCTGACACAGGGGTGAGTCGGCAGGCATCCGGCACGCAACAATAAACACGACACAAAGCTATGGCAACAGAAACCACAGACGCAGAAGAGGAGTTGACCGCCCTTTACGGGAGCGACACATTTGGCATTAAAACGATGGAGAAATATCTCTCCAAGAGCGCATTTAAGAAGATGCTGAAGACCGTACAGCGCGGAGGGAAGCTGGACATGAGTATAGCGGATGAAGTTGCGCAAGCGATGAAGGTGTGGGCACTTTCGAAGGGCGCGACGCACTACACCCACTGGTTTCAGCCGCTCTCAGATTCGACGGCGGAGAAACATGACTCGTTTGTGGAGCCGGACGGAAAAGGCGGCATGATCTGCGAATTTACGGGCAAGAGTCTCATCCAAGCGGAGCCGGACGCTTCGTCCTTTCCCTCGGGCGGCATTCGTGCCACCTTTGAAGCGCGGGGTTACACGGCGTGGGACCCCACCTCCCCGGCATTCATCAAACGAACCGAACACACCGCCACGCTGTGTATACCAACGGCATTTTGTTCCTACACCGGGGAGGCATTGGACAAAAAGACACCGCTCTTGCGCTCAATGGTAGCGGTAAGTCGCCATGCCACACGCGTGCTACGCTGCTTCGGGATCGAGCCGAGCTGCGTGGAGAGTAGCTTGGGAGCGGAGCAGGAATACTTCCTGATCGACCGTAATCTCTACTTGCGACGACCGGACCTCATTGAGACGGGGCGCACGCTCTTCGGGTGTCTGCCCCCCAAACACCAACAGATGGAAGACCACTACTTCGGGTCTATCAAGGAGCGGGTGCTGGAATTCATGAACTCGGTGGACCTCGCCCTCTGGAAGCTCGGGGTACCGGCAAAAACCCGGCACAACGAAGTAGCACCGGCGCAGTTCGAGATAGCACCGCTGTACGAGGCGAGCAATGTGGCGGTAGACCACAACGTGATGATCATGGACATATTGCAGCGTCAAGCACTCAAGTTCAATCTCGTATGCCTGCTGCACGAAAAGCCCTACGCCAGTGTGAACGGGTCCGGCAAGCACAACAACTGGTCGCTCGGCACCCCGGAGCTGGGGTCTCTCTTCTCCCCCGGCAACACGCCGCACAGCAACCTTCTCTTTCTTACCTTCTTGGCCTGTGTCATCCAAGCGGTGGACAAGCATGGGGACCTGCTGAGGGCATCTATCTCGAAGGCGGGCAACGACCATCGCTTGGGAGCAAATGAGGCACCACCCGCCATTATTTCTATCTTCTTGGGAGACCAGCTCGCCGACATCATTGAGCAGATCAAGGCGGGAGGTGCCAGAAGTTCTGCGGCAAAAACCACCATGGAGCTCGGGGTCGATGTGCTTCCTACCCTACCGAAAGACACCACAGACCGCAACCGTACATCGCCCTTCGCGTTCACAGGCAACAAGTTTGAGTTCCGTGCCGTCGGGTCATCCCAGACCTGCGCTTGGCCAATGGCGGTGCTCAACACCATTGTCGCCGAAGCATTGGATGAAGTAGCTTGCAGGCTCGAGCCCGTGGTAGGCAAGGAAAACTTTACCACCGAGGTCAGTAACCTCATCAAGGAGATGATCACCAAACACGACCGAATCATCTTCAACGGCAACGGCTACTCTCAGGAGTGGATCGCAGAAGCCGAGCGTCGGGGGCTGCCGCACCTCAAAACCACTCCAGAAGCCTTGGAAGTTCTCTCCCGACCAGATACGATCGAGCTCATGCAGAAATACAACATCCTATCCCGCGCCGAGCTGCTGGCGAGGAAGGAGGTACAGGTTGAAAGCTACCTCAAACTCATCCATATCGAGGCTAAAACCTGTCTGAATATGCTGCAAACCATTTACATGCCCGCTGTCGCCGAGCAAATGACGAAAATATGTGGGACAGTCGCAGCCATCAAAGCGGCGGGCACCAAATCCGGGCTCCGCGCAGCACAAGACAGAGCCGATGCTGTAGGCAAGCTCTACGATGAACTGCCCGGTAAGGTGACCGTCTTGCAGGAAGCTATCGACAAGGGCTGCCCCGTGAGCATGAAAGCTGCCATGGAATCCGCCCGGGTTACCGTCGATGCCCTCGAAGCCATCGTGGATGCCGAGCTTTGGCCGGTTCCCACTTACGCCCAGATGCTCAACATCCACAGCAAGCCCTAAACCGGCGAAAAAGCATCTTCCTGCCGCGAAGTCATCGCCCACCACTAAGCCTTTTATTCTCACGGGACAGGCTTGTGTCGTGTGTAGTGTCGTTTACTTTGCACTGGTAAAAAGAGAAGAAATATAGTAGCATGAAGGCAGGACGATGCGGACACTGGACTTTTACATACTACGGCAGCTGATAGCAGTGACCCTGCTGGGGGTGGTGTCACTTACGTTGCTTTTGCTCTTAGGGCAACTGTTCAAGGAGCTGCACGCGCTGCTGGTGGAAAGTGGGGCACCACCGAGTATTGTCATCGACTTTGTGTTGCAGGTAATCCCCTTTTCGTTGACTTTTTCGGTGCCGTGGGGTTTTCTCACGGCGGTTCTGCTCGTGTATGGGCGGTTGGCAGCGGATAACGAGCTGACATCCATGCGGATGGCGGGGTTGAGTCTGTGGCGTCTCAGTGTACCGGCTCTCGTGATGGCGGTTGCTCTAGCGGGGCTCTGCTACTACATCAACACCGAAATAGCACCGAAAGGCAAGAATGCCATGGGGGAACTGGTCATTCGGGCAGCTATGGATAATCCTCGTAATCTCCTGCGCTCCGGGCGCAGTGCCACCAAATTGGACCGAGTGCGTCTCTTCATCAACAAGCGCGTAGGAGATATACTCTACGGAGTACATATCTACCCGGATCAAGAAGAGGGAGACCCGACTACGCCTGACTTCAAAGCCATGCACGCAAGAAGTGCGGATATCGGAGATTTTGACCCACGCGGACGCCTCCTCTATCTCACTCTCCACCAAGCCACCATCGAACAGGATAATGAGAACAAGGAAGCTGCCGCAACAAGTCTACCGTTGATCGACTCCATGCCGATGCGTATACATGTCCCCTTGAGGAATCGACGCAAAATGAAACCCAATCGCTTCACGAACACGGAGATTCGCGAGACACTGGAGCACTTGGACCGCGTGCGCACACTGGACATCTCCACGGTGGAGCGTTACCGACGTAGCATTTCGGCAGCGGCACCCTTTCCCTGCGCAGGTCAACTCATTGGGGACACCGCGCGTGAGGTGAACTTCTACACCCTGCAGCTGCCTCCGCAAAATGAGCTCTCCTTTCGTACGGAGGGTGCGCAGCGTGCCTCCTTTTCCTTCGCCTGCATCGTATTTGCTCTTATCGGGGTGCCGCTTGCCATCACGGCGCGTCGCCGTGATACGACAACGGGATTCGCGCTGGGAATCGCTGTGGCAGCCGTGTACTTCTTGGCACTGGTGTTCTGCGAACTCTCCCGCAAATTGACCGGCATTGCTCCCTATATTATCCTTTGGTTGCCGAATGTCGTCTGTCTCGCGTTTGCGCTTTGGCAGCACCGTAAAGCCCTGTATAGGGGATAGTTCGCGCGAGGCACAGCACGACACATACTACTGAGCGGGCATGCGGCAGATTCCATCGCAGAGTAAGGCGCGGTCAATGATGGCGTAGATTTGCGCGGGGGAGTAGCCGTGTTCTCTCAGCGAACGGACGGAGCGCGCGCCGTCGCGTTTGGCAAGGCGGCGTCCCTGTTCATCCCGCAGCAAAGGGTGGTGGGCATAAAGGGGGGCGGGTAAACCCAGAACAGCCTGCAAAGCACGCTGAAGGGGAGTGCAGCTCAGCAAATCGTCCCCACGTGTCACGAGGGTCACCCCTTGAGCGGCGTCATCCACGACAACCGCTAGGTGGTAGCTTGTGGGGATATCCTTGCGGGAAAGCACGGCATCCCCACATTCGCTGGGCACACAGCGTCGCACTCCGAGATGTATATCTTCCCACAGGGGGCACCCGATCAGGTCTTGGACGCGCCGCATGTCGATACGCCACGCATGGGGAACACCATTGGCGAGCAACTCCCGCACTTGGTCCGGCAGCAGCCTTCTGCAACGCCCGCTGTAGTGAAAAATTTCGTTGGTATGAGGGGCGTGAGATATCCTCTCCCACTCGGCACGGATTTCCGCCCGAGAACAAAAACAGGGATAGAGTAAATCTAAGCGGTGGAGCTTTTCCAGGGCGGCGGCGTACACTGCCATCCGACGGCTCTGCACCATCATTTCTCCGTCAAATGCTATACCCAACCACGCGAGGTCCTCGAGCAGACCGGCGAGTACGCGCGGGTCGCGGGTGCGCACGGGATCGATGTCCTCGATGCGCAGCACACAACCCCCCCCGTGCGCATCCGCCAAGCGGCGAGCTTGCCAAGCAGCCATCACGTGTCCCACGTGCATTTCCCCACTGGGAGTGGGCGCGAATCGCGTGATAACCGGACGCCGTGGGCTCATCGGAAAGACGCACCGGCGATGATTTCTGTCGCACGTTTAATACCCTCCCGCGCCAGAGTAGATTGCGGATACTCGCACTGAGCACGGTAATAACAAGAAAGGGCGGAGCCATATTCCTCGCGTTCTTCACAGGCTTTGCCATTCTCTAGGGCTTGCACAAAATCGTGTGCTTTCGCCTCAAATTCTCTCTGTGCGAGGGTCATTTCCGTATCATTCGCAAAGTTTGCGTCCTCATTGCGCCACTCCACTAACTTTTCGTACGCGATGCATGGACCCATCGTGGCATCCTGTTGCGCTACTTCCTTGATTTGTTCGAGCATGCCATCCATCTTCATCACCAAGGTAATAACCTCTTCGTATTTTTTTGCGAGTTCGGGGTCGGTATTGACAACCTTGAAGTGCTCGCGTTCGCGGGCGATGCGGCGGAAGTCTTTTCCGTCGTACAGACGGACAAATTCCTCCTTCACGGGGTCACCCTCGTCAAACTGGGTAATCAAATCCTCGCCCTTTTTTAGGTTCGGGTTACGAGGCCAGATGGTACCGGCTTCTTCAATGTACTTGTTAAACCCCGCATCATCCCCACTGAGCAGGGCTTTTCTGGCATTGCGGAGGGCAAAGTCACTCTGCCGTTTTTTGCCCGATGTATAGGAAAGCACCATCGAATCATCAAAGTCCGCATCCATCTCTTTCATTTGCGCTGCCACCTCCTCCACTGTGGCGTAATCACGCGCGTTGAGTGCCGTCAGGGCTCGCTTCCGCAGGTTCCAGTACATGGCTATACGCTGACGATGCTCGGTCGGGAAGGTTGCCACACTCTGCATGTATTCACCGATGGCTACCGCTTCAATGAGGTGTTGCGTAGCCTGCGCCAGCTTGTTGCGTGCCAGCATACCGTAAACAGACTCTATACTTTGGTCCACCTCACGTCGCGCGTTGCTCGCCATGGAATCGAGGGTATTCACGGTGGGCGGCAATCCCAAATTCCCGTTGAATAATTGGTACGCCTTGGAGTCCTCATCTAGGGCCATTTTAGTGTCTCCATCCCGGAAAATGTGGCGATAAATGCGCGCACCAATGACTACGTGGTCAAAGCGGCGTGACACCAGCATGGCAACCAACAAAGCCTGGTAGTTTATTTTAGCGGCGGCAAAAGCGGCTTCATTGGCAGTAATGTTCGCAGCCTGAGTGGCTTCGTGTTTGGCGGTCGTCTTCACGATTTGGGCGATGCGATATCCGTCCAACTTGACACGACCTCCGCCACCTCCTCTAGCTCCGGGTTTGGAAGTAACGATAGTTCTGCCCTCCCTGCGTACTTGGTTGTGGTTTTCTTTACGATTAGCCTCTCTGATTAATTCATCGACCTCCTGCGCTAATTTCTGATTTTGCTTATCGCGGTCTATAGCCTTACGCTGCACGTCCAACGCACTGACAATTGCACTTGCCAATGTGCCCGCCTGCTGTCCGTCTCCCGGATATTCAGACGCCTCATAAAGTCCTTTGCCGACTTTGACGAGAGTTTTACCGCCCACAGCGTATTGTTTGTCACGTCCTGCACGCTGAGTCGCCTTGAGCATTTCGTCAATCAGAGCACGGTAACGCTTTGACTCATCGGTATCATCGGGAGGCTGCTCCAAAAACTTCTCGAAACGCGCTCGCACGGCAGCGTTGTTTCCCACATCGAAAAGTCCCCCATTGTACTTTACGGTGTCAGTAGAGGGGTCCATGAGGGGAATTTCCATACCGAGCAACTGCGGGTTGGGCGTCTCCCCTCGGTGCGCCGGGTCATCTGTCTGCGGTTTTGCTCCGGTACCGGATGCGTCAAAACTACTCGGTAGGGTAGTGTTTTTTTCGGTCGGTACCCCACCGGTCGGTACCTCGCCGGTTGGCATCTGCCCGGCGCAAAGTCCCGCCATGACCACGCTCAATATCAGTATCGTTTTTTCAGGTTGCATCATAAAGTTTGTGCATTTCTGACTACTAATACACCCTTTACCGGCTTTCCGTCCGCACTTCTGCCCGTGCGGCAGGTGGTTTCGAAGAGGAAGCGGTCACCGCGCGTGATGTTGACGCGCAGCTGGACATCGCCCGGGATGAAAAGCGGCAAACGTTCGCCCGGATTGTTGGGAATCGAGATGCTTATCAGGCGGGAATTGCCTATCGTCTCGATATTTTCTACCTGTCCATCGAAAATATAAACATTTCCCGATGAAGCAAACCGCGAACCATCCCGTCGATAATCTGCCACGCGAAAATTGGGGGTGGGCTCCAAACCTCGTGCCTCTCCTCCCCTCTCAAAAATTCCCGTCTTCCAACAAATCGCCACCACCGACACGACCGCCACTCCAATGGCAATAAAGAGGGGAGTCTGACTTCTCCTTCCGCCTCCTTTGCCCCTTCTGCGTGCTCGTCTCGTTGCCATTGCCTGTCTTCGTTTGAGTTGTATTTATATGTCTGTGCCCCCAGCGTTACCGCCCACGCGTTAGTCTATCACCCTGCCCCGCCCCTGACAAGGAAAAAACGAAACAGACGCAGTTCCGGTGACACCCGTCCCAATAAAATTCTCGAAAAACGCTGCGATGCTAATCCACGTGCGGGTTACAGACGCTCTGCGTACCAAGGGGGCTTCAATCTCACGGGTGCATGGATTTGGTCCCCACGCGTTGTTCCGGCTTTGCTTCTTCAACCTCCCTCTGCGCAACTCCGTTGCGCCTAACTCTTTCACTTCGTACTTCGTACTTCGTACCTCGTACTTGATCACCCTCGTGTCTTCCTGCCCCAAAGTCACCGCCCACCACGAAGTCCATATTTTTCTCGGGACAGATGTGAGTTCCGGTTGACAGGTGGGGGGGAGTTGGTGTAAAACGGGGGAGAGATTTGACGTCTTTCGACCAATGAATAAGTACATGAAAGTTGTTGTTCCTGTCATGCTGGGGGTGATGGGGATGCAGTTGGGGATGGGGGAAGAGGCGGCACTCGGAAACAAGGAGAAAGAAAAGGGGAAAGAGACGGTGAGTTCACCGGCAAACCGGATGCTCGTCATCCAGCTTGATCCGCAGAACGAGATTGTGTTATCGGTACCGTCCATCACATCCATCAGCAAGCACAGTTTTCTGTTGAATGGGACTATGTTGGTCTATGAGGTCACAATTGACACAACGGGTAACAATTCTGTACGATTTTACTGCGTGCAGGAGGATGATGGGGACAAAATACTTGTAGCGGAAACCCCGCAGGACGCAGTTCAACAAGCGGCGGGGCGCATTAACAAGGAAATGAGGAACGGCAAGGGGAAGAAGTCCGACGAAACGGCGGTTCCATCACTCAAGTATCCGGAAGGAGTCTATGCACACACGATAGAGTTTCAGGTACACGATCCGGCTATTTTGCTGAAACTGTATCGCGAATCAAACGCCGTGTGGGAATCCGGTGCCCCAAAAGTCGTCCGGGTAAGACTTGGTCAAAATAAAAAGAACGATACGCCTTCACAAGTGTCCCAAGAAGAGTGAGCACGTAGTATTGTTAGATGGTTTTGTCGCGGGAAACACGAGGTACGAGGTACGAAGTAGCAGAACGTGTGAAAACCGCATAGGAATCAGCATTGCAACGATTACTGGGAAGTTTTTGGGGAGGGGTGCGGCGCATTGCCGATTTCAGGTTCTCCGGGCGGAGCGTGCGTGCAAATTTCATGCATTGAACGGGCTTCACGCTTGCGGCATGAGGAAAGATATGATAGGATAAGGGCAGAACCTATGAAGAAAATGCGACGTAGTCTGTTTCCTCTGTTGGTGTCGGTGTGTACAGTGCTGAACTCGTGCCAGCAGGACCCGTATCCGATCTTTTTCTTGTCCGAGGCACCCAGTACAGAGGGAACCACCGCTAAATTTATTTTGATGTACCGAGGGCATCCCTACACACGTATGCCGATTGTCAACCACAAACACATCGCCACGTACAGGTCCTTCATGAACATGCAGGATGGGAGTTACGGAGTCGTATTCACGTTGAAGCGAGAAATGATACAGCGACTTTACTCTGAAACGGTAAATCGTGAGGGGATGCTCATTCTCCCCGTGGTAAACGGTTTAGCTTTCGACCCGTTGCGCATTGACCGTCCGATCATGGATGGAAAACTCGTGGTATGGGGTGGTTTGAACGGCTATGATTTGAAACGCATAGCGGATGATATCAAGCCCGAAGATGAGGAGCTCGAGAAGAAGAGGTTCCTGAAGAAGAATCCGCGTCCGCTGCCGAAGTTGGGACCCAAAGATAAGCAGAAAAAGGATTTCACCGGAAGAGTTATCGGCGAAATATACAGTAGCGGGACAGGGCGATGAGTAGGGCGGCACAGTGGCTTTGTGGCATCCTCCTGCCGATAATCGCTATGGCGCATGCGGAACAGCGCACTCGACAAGCGCGTGACCTCGTCTACCGATTCCCGACGGCAAACCACCGCATTCTCGATGGGGATGGTGAGGGCTTTTACATGTACTGCGACAGGAACTTCGAAGGGAAGAAGAGTAAACCGTGGCAGGCGGGGGGGTACGGGATGGTGCGTACCCCGTTTCGTGCATCCGATGGGACTATTATGTTCTCGCACATGCACGAAGGGATTGACATCAAACCGATGAAGAGAGATGCGACCGGGGAACCGCGTGACCTCATTCACCCCATTGCACCGGGTGTGGTTGCCTATATTAACGCATCTCCGAGTCTAAGTAATTACGGGCGATACGTTGTTGTAGCTCACCGTGTGCCCGAAGGCACGATCTTCAGCATCTATGCTCACCTAGCGAGGGTTGACTGCCGAGTGGGGCAACGAGTGGGAACAGGCAATGTTCTCGGTCTGATGGGACACAGCGGTGTCGGCATTAACAAGGAGAGGTCGCACGTACACCTTGAGATTTGCCTGATGATGCATTCAGAGTACGATAAGTTTTGTCCGTCAACTAACAAACACGGCATCTACAACGGATTTAACCTCGTGGGAATCGATCCGGTGCCGGTGCTGTTAGCGTGCAAGGACGGGAAACCTCTCTCCTTGACCAAGCACTGGAGCAGTCTGCGCGAACACTATCGCGTGCGCGTGCCGTACAGGGGCAAGCGCATCAACCTACTGCGGCGATATCCATTTTTGCTGCGGGGACGATGCTCACCGAGGACTCGCTCTTTGGATATCGCGTTCAGCGCGGAAGGTGTGCCTCTGGGGGTGTATGCCTGCGAATCTGAAGTTGCTACCCCCCGTGTTATTCGCTGCCTTCCGCAGCCGACCCTTCAACAAAATGTCACTGCCAATCGCGTCAAAAACAATAGTAAGGACGCGGAATTAACCGTTTCCGGACAACGCTACATCCGGCATTTGCTCTGGACACAGGATGAATCACCGCCCGCCCCCAATAAACCATGAAAAGTTGTCTGCTAGGGATTTGTCTATGGTTGGCAGCGTGGGTATGCCTAGGGGACTCGGCAGCAGAGGATGAGACAGTTGAGCACCTCGTGCGAGACGGGAAACCGGCACGAGCCTTGCAACTGCTACGCGAGGGGCACGGGACACATACACCTGCGGAGGAGAGTTTTTGGATGGGACGTGCCCTGCTTGCGCTGGGGAGGTACAGGGAAGCGATTTCGCGGTTTCGCGAAGTCCCCGAGAACCACGCTCTTTTTCCGTATGCTGCTCGAGGCATGCTCTTTAGTGCCAAATACAGTCCGGAACTTAACTTCAACTCTGTGACAAACGAGCTGGCGAACTCTTCTAACGAGCAGGTGAAACGACTGGCTCGTCTCATTTTAGCCCAGCAAAAGATTTTTACCGCGCAAACCATCCGAGATGCTACCGCAGCGTACGCCGAGTTGAAAGACGCTGCCCAAGAGAGCGAGGAGATGCTGCCGACAGTCAAGCTGGTAGGCGTATACATGCGTACTCTCTCGGGGAACTATGCTGCGGGTATCACGTACGCTCGCGAACTGGAAAACGACACCTCCCTGAATACGACCGCACGCCATCTGCTGCGCATCATGCTCGCCGAACTCTATTACGAAAAGGAAAAATTGGAGCAGGAAAGCCCCGCTGAGACTCAGCAAGGGCAGCCCGAGTCAGAGGATGAAGACATACCCGCAGATGCTTACGGAATGGGTGAGGAAACACTCCTCCAATTCATTACTGCTCACCCAGAGTCACCCGTTCTCCGAGAGGCTTTCTCGCATCTGCGTGCTCATGATGCGGTAGACCACAGTGCTTACACCCGCAACAAACTCGCAGATTGGGTAAAAAACACCGCCCACCCGCGTCGGGCAGCTTACGCTCTGCTTGCCCTCATGGAGAGCGATGAGACATGCGGCGGCGATACATCTGCCTATGCAAACCGTGCTGTTTTTGATTTACCCGGCGAACCACTCTCCCGCCTCATTGTGTATGAGCACATACGTTACCTCCTGTCGGAAGGGAAAACCGAACGGATTGCCTCATATATTGATGTGTTGGACAACATGTTACGTGATACGACAGACGCGTATACGTTCTACCTGCGTGCCATGCTTGCGGAAAATACCCCGGAGCATGCAGCGGTGCTTTTTGAACGCAGTGCGGTTGACGGAAGTGACGCCCTGCGCCCCCCTGCCCTCGCAAACGCGCTGATATGTTATGCTCGTGCGAGTAACTCTCAGGCAATCGAGAGGCTGCTGCGCGATGAAACCGACCCGGCAACACGACAGGTGCTCCTGCTAACGCACGCAGAATTACTACCGGCAGAGCAAGCTGAAGAATGTCTGCGCGAGCTGCGTGAAGCGCAGCAGCTTGCTCCGGAAACCGCCCGCAGCACCCGCGCCAAGCTCTATGTTCTTCGTGCATTACTCCCCGGCAATCCCAACCTTGTCCTCGATGAACTTTCTGCGTTTTCCCAAAAACAACGTGCTCATTGGTCGGACGAGGATGTCCTCCTCTATGCCGCCCTACTGGAACATGCTGCCGATTTTGTAGAACCGAAGGATCGTCAACGCGCAGCTGACCTGCTGCGCAAACTCTATGACGAAACGACAGCACTCTCCCTCAAACTAACGCTGGGTTTCCACCTTGCTGAACGATTATCGGGAGACGGACACCACACGGAGGCAGGGGCGTTACTCCTGCATCTCGCTCGTACTCAGCTTGCCGGACAGGATAAGGAACTCGCTCTCTTCTATGTCGCTAAGGAGTGCGCAGCATGTGGCACCTTGCCCTCTTTGCAGCATGCAGTACGCCTCTTTGCTGAGTGCGCGAGTATGGGAGGTGCGCTCGCTCCCGCTGCAACCATCGTGCAGGCGGAAATCCTTACGCGCATCAACCGCTGCCACCATGCCCTCGAGCTCTTGGAACCTATGCAACAGGATTCGCTGAGTCCGGAGCTCCGCGCTCACCGACTCACGGTTCTGGCAGACGCTTACGCTCTTTCCCCTCTCGGTGCTGACCTGCAACGCGCTCTCTCAACCTGCGCCGACATCTTGGACATCCCGAGACTGCCCCATAATTGGGCAATTCGTGCGCGACTGCAACATGCCATTCTTGCCACACGTGCCGGGCTGGTTGATGTAGCTTTCAGTGATTACATGGATGTCCTCCGCGTGCACGATGAGGGAGAAGTCCCCCTCAGTAAATCCTGTGTTGCCCTCTACTACTTTGCCGGTGCCGGAGCTGTATACTGTCAGCTCTGCATGGATCGCTACCAGGAAGCTGTCGAGCTTTGCGACCATATCGCCCAATGGCACGGTTCCTCGGACTCTATCTCCCCTTGCGATGAATCTAAGGCTGCTGCGTTTACTAACTGGGCAGGTAACATACGCCGTACTCACTTTCTTCCCTCTCCAAAATTGCAGAACCCGGTGTCAACAAGGAGCACAAAGTAGCCAGGGCAAACGCATTAGGAGTTGGATATACGTATGGAATTTATTATCAATAAGT
>CAYWNS010000055.1:0-13639 GCA_964459715.1 uncultured Akkermansia sp. | reverse complement strand
GCTCCTGCCTTCTGCTGCGCGTTTTTTGGGGGAGAGGGAAGTGTGGCGACAGACCATCTCCGAGTATCTAACAAATGCGTGAAGCACTCTACATAGCTCGAAGCATATTCCTAATGGCAGAAGCAGCTTTTGACAGATAAAGTAATAATAATCAGGAAGTTAAGGTTATGGTGTCGCGGAGGGGCAAAAGTACCATTCTAACAGGATGGAATCCCGGATTCAATTTTTTTTGTCATGAGGTGCATTTCTACTTGCAATGCACAATTGGAAGTGCGAGGTGCGAAGTATCGGAGTGAGGCGCGACGAGGGTATGCGGAAGGACTTTTTTCGTTTCAACAATTTGTATTGCCAAGGATGCACGGATGGGGTAGATTGGGGGACATGAAGCGTTGGGAGATTATACCGGTCGCGTTGGTGGCATTCGTATGTCTGGAGTCATGTGTGGGACCGAAAAAGATTCTGATCAGCACGGACCCGGCTGGGGCGCGTGTGAGCATCAATGGTGTACCGCAGGAAAAAGTAACCCCCGTGGAAGTCACCGTAGACCAATCGAAGGACCTGGGGATCGTGGTAGAGAAAGATGCGTATGAAACTGCCACTCGGGTCGTCTACACACGCACAAATTGGTGGCTTTCGCTGCTGTGGACGAAGACGAATCCCCGTGCGCGTTTCATCGAGGAGAACGAGGTACATATTCCTCTGAAAAAGATTCCCACAGTGAGTACCTACGTGCCGACACCCCTGCCGCCATACGGAGGAGAACACGCTAGACCCGCAGCACCGCCCCTGCGTGCCATGCCGAACAACCTGTAAAGCTCCCACGTGTCCCGCGCCCGCCGCAGCATTGCGGCTGATATCGCACGTTTAGCAAAAGCGAGCATAGATGTCAAGAAAAATATAGAAACCACTTGTAACAAGATATTAACAAAATAACTATTTTAGGAAAAGCGGGAAATCCCATAAAACCTAAAATAGAACAGGAGGAAAAAGTGGGGTATAGAAGTTATAAAAGATTAAAATACAAAGAAAAGTGATTGCAAGATAGGCGTTAGATGAGAGAATTTATTTTAGGAAAAGTGGGAAATCCCGGAAAACCTAAAATAGGATAGATGAAAATGGCATACGCGGGAAGTCAAAAAAGCATAAAACACAAAAGAAAAGGCTTGCAATGGGGGCGGAGAGATGGTAAAATCTATTTTATGAAAAGCGGGAAATCCCGGAAAACCCAAGACAGAAAATGAAGCGGAAGAAGATAAGACGCGACCAGTACCTAACTCAACTGATTGATAAGAAAGAGAATGGGCTTATCAAGATCATCAGTGGGGTGCGGCGATGCGGGAAGAGCTTTCTGCTCTTTGAGTTGTTCAAGGAACACCTACTCGGGGAAGGGGTTCAGGGGGATCACCTGATTTGTCTCGCGCTGGACGGGACAAAGGAGCGGGTTTATCGGGAGCCGCAGGCATGTTACGAATACGTGACATCGAGGATGCGGGATGAAGGGATGTACTATCTGTTGCTGGATGAAGTACAGATGATGGATGACTTCGAGAGCGTGTTGAACGGGCTGCTGCGCCTCCCGAATCTGGACATCTACGTAACGGGGAGCAACTCCCGGTTTCTCATCACGGACGTAGCCACGGAATTTCGCGGACGGGGGGATGAGTTACGGGTCCATCCGTTGAATTTCGCGGAGTATTACTCGACAAAGGAATGTTCCTGGGATGAAGCTTGGCGCGAATACCTGATATTCGGGGGGATGCCCTTCTTGCCGACCATGCAGCATCCCCGCGCAAAGGTGCAGTATCTGCGTTCGCTCTTTCGGGAAACCTACATGCGTGACATCGTAGAGCACAACAAACTGCGCCGTAGCGAGGAGCTCGACGAATTGACAAATATCTTGGCATCGAACATAGGTGGATTCCTGAGTCCGAACAAATTAGCTAATACCTTCGGCAGTGTCAAGCACGTGGCTATCTCCGCGCCGACGATTAAGCAATACTTGGACTTGCTGGAGGACGCGTTTCTCATCCAACGCGCTGAACGCTTCGATGTTCGCGGCAATCGCTACATCCACTCGCCGAGTAAATACTACTTTGTCGATATCGGCCTACGCAACGCGCGCATCAACTTTCGACAGCCGGAGGAGCCGCACATCATGGAAAATGTGATTTTCAATGAATTGCAAATACGGGGATATCAGGTAGATGTCGGCATGGTAGCGGCGGATCAAGGCAAGGGCACGGGTACGCGGGAGAGAAAAATGCTCGAAGTAGACTTTGTGGCGAATATGGGAGACGCGCGCCTCTACATACAGTCCGCCCTCACCCTGCCGTCGCGCGAAAAACGCGAACAGGAAGAACGATCTCTTTTGTCCATCCGTGACGGCTTCAAGAAGGTCATCATCACTCGAGACGCGATCGCGCCGCTCTACGATGACTCCGGCATCTTCATCCTGCCGCTCCGAGATTTTCTGCTTGACCCGCACAGTCTGTCGGAATAAAGGCATGAACCACCACACCTGCCCCAAGTCACATCTGTCCCAGGAAAAATACGAGCTTCGCGGTGGGCGGTAATTTTGAGGCAGGAAGACGCGAGGGTGATCAAGTACGAGGTACGAAGTACGAAGTGAGGGAGTTAGGCACAACGGAGTTGCGCAGGGGAGTTTCACCTCAGGAGCCCGGAAGCTCACTGACACAAGTTTGCAGTTTGGCGAGATCAGGCACCCCGTGGAAGACTTTTCCCTCCGTGATTTGGGCATTTGGGCAAGACACCTGCAGTTCCCGCGCGGTGTGACCGAATCCGCTGCTTCCCGACGTCGCAAAGAGCACAATCCGCTTGCCGTCAAAGTTCGCCGATTCTAAGTAGGAGTTGACGATGCCGGGAGCGACGTACCACCAAATGGGGAAGCAGAGCAAAACCGTGTCATAGGCATCTACCCGCGCTTTCTCCGCGAGCTCCGGTCGATACCCATCGGTGTGCATTTCCACCGAACTACGCGAATGGACATCGCGCCAGTCCAAATCCGCGTCGGTGTAGGGCACGGCAGGTTTGATCTCTTGGAGTTCCGCGTTGGTAATCCGCGCAAACTCCTTTGCCATCCGCGCCGTCGTGCCGGTGGCAGAAAAGTAGGCTACAAGAATTTTCTTATTCATACGTCTTTTCCTCCTCTTCCTCATTGTACGCATGCGGGCACTCCGTGTCAAGCCCGTATCCCACGCCTGTCCACATCTGTCCCAAGAAAAATATGAGCTTCGCGGTGAGCGGTAGCTTTGAGGCAGGAAGACGCGAGGGAGATCAAGTACGAGGTACGAAGTACGAAGTGAAGGAGTTAGGCGCAACGGAGTTGCGCAGAGGGAGTTGGAAGGAGGCAAAGCCGAAACGATGCGAGGGGAATAAATCCGTGCAGCCGTGAGGTTGGTACACACGTGGTAGGCGAATCTATGGAGAGATACACGCGTGGCACCGGTGTTCATCGCACATGACATGTCCGGTTACAGCTGCGGATTCTCAACACGCACGTCGCACATGTTTTCCCTGTGCGCATTGATTGCTTACCACGCCCCCTCGTGTTCACTCTTTCACGCCGCGTTCTTCGAGGAGCTTGACAACTTTCTCTTTCTTTTTCTCGCGGGCGAGCTGCAGGGCAGTCTTACCGTCCTTGTTTTTGATGTCCGTGCGGGCACCGGAATCAAGAAGCAGGCGGCATGTCTCCTCATCGATCTCAGGGTTGTGGAGGTACGTATTGCCGTCATTGTCCTGCGCGTTAATATCCGTACCGTGTTTTATGAGAAATTTGTGCATTTCATCATGCCGGAAATTCGGAGTGACATACATGAGAAGAGTTTTACCGTTTCTGTCTTTGGCGTCCGGAGCAAGACCGGCGAGGATAAGCCCCGCAAGCGCGTCGGAATTAGACCAATAGTTATGACCCGGGAATTGGGCGAAAGCGGTGGTGAGGTCCAGACCGGCATGTTGAAGAGATGTCGCAATTTTTTTGTATTGTTCAACGGTCATGGCGCGGTCAATATCGTGCCAAATACCATGGATGAGTAGCTGACAGAGAATATCATCCGGCACCTTGGCACCCTCCTCCAGCATGCGTTGCACACATTCCGGGGTTGAGATAAAGAGCTCACCGGTGTATTTAGTAGCTCCGCTCTTGCGTAAGAGCTCTGCCACGGCAAGGTTGCCGTGCATATACGCGGCTTTCAGAGCGGTTGTACCGTCCTTCGCGACGGCATTGGGGTCCACACCGGCATCCAGCAGTTTTTGGGTAATCCGCGTCCCCATGCGACCGGCGGTCATGAGAGTAGTGACCCCTTCATTGTATTCTTTCTTGCCGACAGCTTTGGGATTCGCTCCGTGCTGCAGGAGCATGAGTGCCACTTTTTCCCATTGGGCGGGAGGCATGTCTTTATTGCCGAAATTCAACAAGATATTCTCGGGTACTTCCACTTTTGCCTCCAGCAGGGCTTGCAAGGCAGTCAGGTACTCACTCTGCTCCTTTTTGTCGCGTGGCTGACTATAATTTTTGTGCGAGACAGAGCGTACGAAGCAATCCCGCATGTCTCCGAGGTTAGGATTTGCGCCTGCCTTGAGGAGAGCTTGTACAATGCTGCCTTCGTTGGGTGCGCGCCAACCATCGTGCATGTTGTCGAAGATAGCGGTGAGGGGCGTCATGCTATCTGCGGTTGTTACATTCGGATTGGCACCGGCTTTGAGCAAAGCGCGTACAATATCGATGTAACCGGCTTTTGCCGCGAGGTACAGTAGAGATTCACCATCTTTGAAGGTGTAATCCGGGGAAAGCCCGGCATCCAAAAATGCTTGTACCACACCCGGATGACTGTAGGGAATTCTTTTGTCGTCAGGGCTGTCTATGAGGATGTAACCACGTTCTTGGATGAGTCCTCGGACAACATTCTCTGCCTTGGGTAGCGTATTGTAGAGTCGGAGCAATTGTCTGATGGCTGACTCGTTGTAGCTCCTTCCGAGTAAGGCAATGGCAATTTTTTCACCATCCGGCGAATCACCGGCAGCATCCAGAAGTGCCTGGATAGCTTCGCCGGAACAGGCATACTCGTAGGATTCCGGCTTCTTCGCCATATCCGGGTGTTGTTGCAGGGTGCGTTGAAGACTCGGTATATCATTCAGCCACAGGTTAAAGATGAGCTCCTTCTGCGCGTCATCGGTTTCCCTAGGCATACCCAGTGCCAGCAGCAAGCGCAGGGATTCCGGAGTGGCAGTGCTCCAGTTAACACCGCTGAACTTTTGCACCGACGCACCGTTGCGCACGAGAAATGCCACTATGTTCGCTGAAGCATGAGCACTGCGCAGCATCTCCCGGTCCGCAGAGACATCGAGAGTGTCGGCGGACGCGCCGGATCGAATGAGGAATGTAACTGCTTCAATATCACCCCTATCTGCCTTAGACTTCAGACTCTCCGGGGTGACCTCAAGCAATTTGTTTTCCTTTCTTTCCTCCGGGGTGGGTGGAAGCTTTTCCTTGCCGCACATCTCGAGCAATTTCTTGATTTCTTTGTTCTTGGTGAGACGTGCAGCTGTTTTTCCCTTGGTCATCTTTTTGGTTACATCCGCTCCCTTCGCCACCAACCAGCAGACGGCGAGGTGGTTATTCGCGGCGGCGGCGAGCATGAGGGCAGTTTGTCCCTGCTTATCCACCACATTGATGTCTCCTCCCTTCTCGATGGCTTTCAGCTTCTTGAGCAACGCCTCCCGTCGCTTCGCCGCCTTTTCAGCCTTGGCATCCTTCTTATCCTTCGGCACAACTACATCACTTACCGGGAAGAGCAGCTCCACTCCCTGCGGCGGCTTCGGCACTTCTTCCTCCGCCGGACTTACCCGCGCGAGCAGGAAAACAACAAATAACGCTATAACACGCTTAAAGCAAGCTAATAACAAATGGGGGGGGCAACGGCGACTTACTCATACTGCGTGGATTTGTTACGGGTGCATTCTATCCATTATTCCGGCGAAAGTCAAGAGGAAAACTCGTACTTCCATGATCGTGGTTCGGGTGAGGGCTTGACACGGTGGGGGGATGGGTGGTAGGATTGACGGCGATGGAGTACGCGACGCTGATAGAGAGAAAGAGGGAGAGGCTGGAGGAATTGGAAGAGATGATAGGGGATCCGGCGTTGTTTGAGGACAAGGCGAGGGCAGGGGAGTTGTTGCGCGAGCATAGGCGGGTACAGGAATTGATGGCAGAGTGGGAGGAGTTGGAGGAGGTCAAGAGGCAGATCGCGGAAAATGAGCAATTGGGCAACAGCGAAGACGAGGAGCTGGCGGAAATGGCGAGGGCGGAGCTCCCGCAGTTGGAGGAGCGATTGAAGTCATTGGAAGAAAAGGTGCAGTATGCTCTCTTGCCGCGCGACGCATTGGAAGACCGAGATGCCTTGCTCGAGCTGCGGGCGGGGACCGGGGGGGATGAGGCGGCACTCTTTGTGGGGGATTTGCTCGGCATGTACCAGCGGTACGCCGAGGGACGCGGCTGGCAATTTGAGCTGCTGGACGCGTCCCCCAACGACATCGGCGGCTTCAAGGAAGTGACGGCGCGAGTGAAAGGGGAGGAAGTCTTTCGTTACCTGAAGTATGAGAGTGGGGTGCACCGAGTGCAACGCGTGCCGGTCACGGAATCTCAAGGTCGCATCCACACATCGACCGCCACTGTGGCGGTGTTGCCGGAAGCGGAGGAAGTGGACGTGCAAATACGCCCGGAGGACTTGCGCATTGAGACCTGCCGCTCCGGCGGGGCAGGAGGGCAGCACGTCAACCGAACCGAATCTGCCGTGCAGATATTTCATTTACCCACAGGGATTATGGTACGCTGCGAGAAAGAGCGTTCCCAGATAAAGAACCGCGAGACAGGGATGAGTATACTCCGGGCGCGACTCTTCGAAATGCGACAGAAAGAAGCGCAGCGCAACTATTCGGAAAAGCGGCGCGCGCTCATTGGCTCCGGCGGCAGAGAAGAAAAAATCCGCACCTACAACTTTCCGCAAAATCGGATAACCGACCACCGGATCGGCTATACGGCGTACAATCTCGATGTGGTGATGGCAAGTGGGGAGCTCAGTGAGCTCATTGCCCAAATGCAGCGGGCGGAGATGAACGAGCGCATGGACGAACTGAACGCATGAAAACCGTACGCGACATCCTGACATCCGGCACGGCGTACCTAGAAAATCGGGGAGTTGAGGGGGCGCGTAGTTCCATGCAGGCACTCATCGCGTTCGTGATGGGCACAGACCGCACTTGGATTTACCTGCACATGGATGATGACGTGCCGGAGGAAAGATTGGCGCGGCTGCGTCCCCTGCTGAAGGAGCGTGGGCAGGGCGTACCTCTGCAGCACTTGTTGGGAACGGTGGAATTCTTCCGGCGGACATTTCGTTCAGATGCCCGAGCTCTCATCCCGAGACCGGAAACAGAGGAGCTCGTGGAGCTTGCCTTGCGGATACTGCCGCCGGATATTGAAGCCCCGAGGATACTCGATATGGGTTGCGGCTCAGGGGTCATCGGCATTTCACTGGCATTGGAATGGCGAGAGCGGCATCCGGAGGTGGTGCTGGTGGACATCTCGCCGTCGGCACTCAGTCTAGCCCTAGAAAATGCCACGCGACTCGGTGCCCGCGTGCGTACGTTTCGCAGCGATCTTTTCGCGGCTTGGCAGGAGAGTACCGATGAAACTGACACCCGCATCATTCCACCCTCCCGGTTTCACCTGATCACGGCAAATTTGCCCTACATACCTACCGGCGAGACCTTGCAACGCGAGGTGCTGCACGATCCCGCCACAGCCCTCTTTGCCGGCGAGGATGGCTTGGCCATCATTGAACGCTTTCTTCCGGATGCCCTCCCGCACTTGTTGCCCGGCGGTAAAATTTTGTTGGAAGTGGGGCACGACCAAGGAGAGCGAGTGCTCCGCATGATGCGAGAAAAAGGCTACGTTCAAACCGAACTGAGGAGCGACGTGAGCGGCATTGCGCGCTTCCCGATGGCATCGGCTCCCCCAGTGGATTCAGAAAAATAGTGACACCGCACGTGCCCCCGGCTCTCGCTACACTTCAGAGCGCGGCAGGCACAGATTCACACAGCGATTTCGAAGTGGCGGCGAATATCCGCAAAAATCTTATCGCGCAACGAGCGGGCTTTGTTGATATCGCGGGTGCGGAGGGAGAATCGGAGACGTTCCGCCGTTGAGTCCGGTTTGTGTACAGTCACGTGGCACCACCAGATTCCGCGATTATTCCACAGGTGGTGGTTCTCATTGTCATCGTTGACCCGCAGGGCGATATGAGGTTTTTCTTGAGGCATGACCGAATGAACACTTTTTCTGGTTGACACAGGGCAACGAGGGGCTTTATTCCCTCCCGCTGACGCGTAGACACCTCACTCGCGCAAGGTGTTCAAATTTTTTGCTACAAAATCATCAGTAGAGGATACCTGCCTTTTTGAGCACATTAAAGGCACCATTCTTGGCGATAGAACGCAACGCCCTGCAAGAGAGCTTCATCCGAATATATCCCCCACGTCCGTCGTTAAGTTCCGGCACCCAAATACGCTTCTCCTGCAAATTCGGATAGACCGTACGGTTGACAGTTTTGGTAATGTGACGACCGATACCGCCCTTCTTCTTCGCAAGACCGGAGCGGTGAATGCGGCGTCCTTTGTGGGGTACAGCCAATGTAACATTACAGATTCTGGACATAATTTCGTATTATCAGAAAGGTTTGCGGTGCCCCATTCTACCGGAATATCACGCTGCGTCAAGCAAAATCTCTGGACGTGGAAAAATTGTCACATCTGTCCCATATAAATTAAGGGCTTAGTGATAGGCGATGGCTTTGCGGCAGGGAAACACGGGGATGATCGAGTACGAGGTACGAAGTGAAGGAGCTAGGCGCAACGGGGTTGCGCAGGGGAGTTGGAAGGAGGCAAAGCCGAAACGACGCGAGGGGGACAAATCCATGCACCTGTGAAGTTGATGCCCCCCTAGTGCGCGGAGCGTGTGAAACCCGTATGGGGATTAGCATGGAAGCGACTTTCGAAAATTTTATCGGGGCAGGTGTGCTACCTCGTACTTGCCTCTTCGTGGTACTTGACAAGAGCGGGAAGCTTTGGTAGGATGTGGGGCGATATGAAGATCGCCGTCATCGGAAAAGGTGGGCGAGAGCAAGCCTTGGCGGAGACCTTGGCGGCGTCGCCGTGTAAGCCGCAGTTGTATACATTTCCCGGGAGTGACGCCATCGTGCAGACTGCCACACTATTGAAAGCGAAGGGAGCGGATGACTTGGTCGAGGTGATGGCAGGGGAGGGGATAGACCTCTGTGTGGCGGGGGAGGAGAGCTATCTCGTGAAGGGGGAAGGGTTGGCAAATCGATGCGCTCAGGCGGGGATACCCTGCTGGGGACCGACGAAAGAGAGCGCGCAGCTGGAGGCGTCCAAGGAGTTTGCCAAGCGGTTTTTGACGCGGCACGGGATACCCACCGGCAAGGCGGAGGTCGCGGGGAACGCGCGGGAAGCTCGGGCGTTGATAGCGGGCAAGTATCCCACTGTCCTCAAGTTTGACGGATTGGCGGCGGGGAAGGGGGTCGCCGTGTGCTCGGATGAAGCGAGCGCGGAGGCATTTCTCGACGAGGTGTTTACGCGCAAGCGATTCGGGGAGGGGCGTTTGCTGGTGGAGGAGTACCTGACCGGACCGGAGCTCTCGATTTTCGCCGCTGTCAGTGACGAGCGGTACCTGATACTGTGTCCGGCGCGGGACTACAAGCGACTCAGCGACGGAGATGTGGGACCGAACACCGGGGGGATGGGAGCGGTAGCTTCGCGGAGACTGATCGATAACGACACCCTCTGCACCATCGAAAGGACGATTGTGGCCCCGACGGTAGCGGGGATGAGCGCGGATGGCTTGCCCTACCGAGGATTTTTGTATTTCGGGCTCATGCTCACGCCGGAAGGACCGAAGGTGGTCGAGTACAATTGCCGCTTCGGCGACCCAGAATGTGAGGCGGTAATGCCCCTGCTGCGGGGAGATTTGGCGCGTTTTTGCTTGGACGGGGCGCGGGGAGAGCTACACCCGGAGCTCATCAGCTTCAGCGAGGGCTGGAGTGTTTGCTGCGTACTCGCCTCTGCCGGGTACCCCGCGACATCACACAGTGGGGACGAAATCACGGGATTGGGGGACTGCCGGGCGCGGATTTTCCACTGCGGCACGAAAAAGGTAGGGGATGGATGGCAGACCGCCGGTGGGAGAGTGCTCGCCATCACCGCTACTGGGGAAACTCTGAATGCCGCTCGCACGCTTGCGCACGCCGAGGCCGCCAAGGTCACCTTCCCGGGGTGTCAACGCCGCAGCGACATCGCCTACCTTCACGTCTAATTTACACAACCTCACACTATGAAAGACAAATCGATAGAATTTTTACACACGCTGCTCGAGACACCATCGCCGACGGGGATGGAGATGCGAGGGCAGAGGGTTTGGGCACAGTACATCGCGCCGTACACCGACACGCAGGAGTGCGACGCGTACGGGTCTACGTGGGCGGTGCTGCGCGGCAAGCAAAAGGACGCCCCCACGCTCATGCTGGATGCCCACGCGGACGAAATTGGTTTTTCCATACGCCACATCACGGACGACGGCTTCGCGTACGTGGAACGGCTCGGCGGCACGGATGTCGCCATCGCGCGGGGAAGACGACTCCGGTTCTTCGGTGCCAAGGGAGAGGTCATCGGGGTGATCGGCAACACGGCCATCCACATCCGCGAAGACCAAGACAAAGCCCCGAAACTTTGGGAACTCTACGTGGACTTGGGCTGCTCCGACCGCAAGGAAGTGGAAGAGCTCGGTTTGCGGGTGGGAGACCGCGCCGTCTACGCGGACGGACCGCTCATGATGAATAAGCGATTGGTATGCCGTGCCTTGGATGACCGGCTCTGCGGGTTCATCACCGCCGAAACCGCGCGCGCCTTGCACGAGCGCAAGATTGCTCCCGCTTGGAACATCGTCTTTGCCAACAGTGTGCAGGAAGAGGTGGGCTGCATCGGGGCGGAAATGGTCACCTACCGCATCCATCCGGACGCGGCGGTGTGCTTGGATGTCACCCATGCCACGGACACCCCCGGGCTGGCAGCCACGCGCTACGGGGAAGTCAAGCTCGGTTTGGGACCCTGTCTGTGCATCGGACCGGCGTGTCACCCGCTGCTCAATGAACGCTTGGAAGCAGTAGCCGCGCAGAAGAAGATACCCTTGCAGCGCGAAACCTCCGGGCGAACCACGGGGACTAACACCGACTCCATTTTCCGCTCACGCGGCGGCGTGCCCGCCACCAATCTTTCGCTGCCGCTGCGGTACATGCACAGCCCCATCGAGACGGCTGATCTGGGAGACGTGCTCGCCACAGTGGACTTGTTGACGGAGTTTATCGCGTCGCTCAAGCCGACGGATAGCTTCGCGCATAAGCTCTGAGGCGGAACTCGCCGCGCCGACACGGGGAGCGGAATCACGACGGGAAGGCGAAAGAAACAGGAAAAGCATGAAGAAGCAAGTGAACGTAGCGATAGTCGGGGCAACGGGTGCCGTGGGGGTCGAGATACAAAGGTGCTTGGCACAGAGGAAATTTCCGCTTTCGGGGTTGAAGCTGCTGGCATCGGCGCGCTCCGTGGGGAAGAAAGCGAACTACTGTGGGCGGGGGCTCATGGTGGAAGAGCTGAAGCCAGAAAGTTTTCGCGGGGTGGACATCGCGCTCTTTTCCGCCGGGGGGGAAATTTCGCGGCAGTACGCGCCCATAGCGGCAGAAAGCGGGTGTGTGGTGGTGGATAATTCATCGGTCTTCCGACAGGAGGCGGATGTGCCCCTCGTGGTGCCGGAAATCAACGCGCAGGCGGTCTATGAGCACCCCCGCAACATCATCGCCAATCCCAATTGCACGACAATTATCACGCTGATGGCACTCTACCCGCTGCACCGGCGTTTCGGGCTGCGAAGGATTGTTGCGAGCAGCTACCAAGCGGTTTCCGGCAGCGGACAGCGCGGCATCGAAGAGCTTGAGAACCAAATCCGCGCGTACGTCAACGGGGAGTCAATCGAGGTACAGACCTACCCGCGCCAGATAGCGTTCAATGTGTTGCCGCAGATAGATCGTTTTACCGATACGGGCTACACGAAAGAAGAGCTCAAGATGCTGAACGAAGGACGCAAGATATTGGGGCTGCCCCGGTTGCGGGTGAGTTGTACCTGTGTGCGGGTGCCGGTATTTCGCAGTCATTCGGTCGCGTGTGTGGCGCAGTTTGAACGCCCGGTAGATGTAGAAGCGGCACGCGGGTGCTATGACGGGATGCCTGGTGTGGCACTCATGGATGAACCCGCACGCGGAATTTGGCCCACGCCGCTGGATTCCACGGGCGGCGATACCTGCTACGTTGGGCGGATTCGGAAGGATATGGCACTGAGAAACGCGCTGAGTCTCTGGGTCGTGGGCGACCAATTGAGGAAGGGAGCGGCACTCAACGCCGTGCAGGTCGCGGAATTGCTCGTGCGCAAGGAGACAACGCGCGTCTGACGGCAAAAAAAAATGGCAGAAAGCAAGGTAGACGTAGACGCGCTCATACAAGAGACGAAGCTCCGAGTGGAGCGGCGTTTGGCGGAGCTGCTGCCGAGGGCTGAGGATGAGCCATCGCCCACACTCCACAAGGCGATGAGGTACAGTATATTCGCGGGTGGGAAGCGAGTGCGACCGTTGCTGTGTTTGGAAGCGGCTCGCGCGTGTGGTGGGGAGGATTCTGTGGCACTGGATGCCGCGTGTGCTCTAGAAGCCCTGCATACCTACACGCTTATCCACGATGACTTGCCGTGCATGGACAACGATGACCTACGCCGGGGGCGACCGACTAACCACAAGGTTTACGGCGAGGGGATGGCTGTGTTGGCGGGCGATGCCCTGCTTACCGAAGCGTTTGCGATGCTGGCGCGCGTGCCGGAAAACGGACGCTACGGTGTGCGGCATTACGTGGCGGAGTTGGCGCGCCTCACCGGTTCGCGCTACCTCGTCGGTGGGCAGGCACTGGACTTGGAAGGGGAGGGGCGCACTCTCACGGCGCGGGAAATTCGCGCGATACATCTCGGCAAGACGGCGGCACTCATCGAGGCATCCGTGCGGCTGGGCGGAATGTGTGCCGCGTGCTCCGCAGAGCAACTCGAAGCTCTCTCGACTTACGGACGAAACATGGGTCTGGCTTTCCAACTCATTGACGACGTGTTGGATGTTACCTCAACCCCGGAAGTACTCGGGAAGAGCATCGGCAAGGACGAAAAAGCGCACAAGGCGACGCTGTGTGCGCTCATCGGGCTCGAGAGAGCACGCGCCGAAGCCCGCGCGTGCACCGAGCAAGCCCGCGTCGCACTGGACAACTTCGCGCCCGACCGGCGAGAAACCCTACTCGCCATCGCCGATTACCTCCTGCACCGGGAATTCTGAGTCGCGCGCGGAGCATCCTGAATGGCGATTGAGCCAAAACCCCAGACTGAGCAAGCAGAGTTCCCTCGCTTTGCTACTTTGTCAGGGCAAACGCATTAGAAAAAAGGGAGGATTTCCACAAGAGCTCGGAGGCTTTC
>CAYWNS010000054.1:0-13874 GCA_964459715.1 uncultured Akkermansia sp. | reverse complement strand
TACCCGCAGGTCCTCGCCCCACCACGCTACACCTGTGTTCGCCCCCCTCCCTTCCTCCCCCCCGACTTGCCCCCGGGCTGACTCTCCCTTCGAGCGGCGAGGGTCGCCCTTAACTGTGTTAATTTTTCCCTCCGAATGGAGTCTCTGCCCGTAGGTCGGCCACTCCATCCTTGTCCCCCCCTCACGCTCTCACTCTCCCCTCTCTTAATCCTCCCACTTTGCCATTTCCTCCCTCCTCACCGCTTCCATGTACGTGAGTAGCTTTTTCATTGCCGCCTCCACCTTCTTGCTCAGTGCTACAGGATCAAGCATGGCATGCTCTGCTACTAATCTCTTGTACCGCCTGCCCTCCGGGTCTAGACTCTTTATGAGTCGCTCATAGGGCGTTTGCTCCTTGTCGTACTCCCGCCTCACCTTCCCGCTCGCTTTGTCTCTCTGCTTGGTTATGAGTCGCGTACTCGTGTAAAAGTGATTCACCAACAAATTGTGATACCTGTACACTTCATTAAGTAGTTTCACACACCTAGGCTCATCATAGCGTTCATATCCTACCAGCTCTCTCACCTTGTGTCTGTTGCGCTCCTCCGCCCGCGCGTTGTCATTCTTCTTGTAGGGGCGCGACCGCGTGACCTTACATCGCTTGTGATTCTGCGCTAACCATTTCTGTATGTAGTAGTTGATGAATTCCGACCCATTGTCCGTGTTCATGTCTCTCTTGGGCATCGGCAGATGCGCAAATATGTACCCAAGTGCACAGCACACCCCATATTGCCCCTTATTCCATACCGCTCGATTCCACGTCCAGAGTGTGTAGTCGTCCGTCACTGTCAGCGTCCACGCAAAATCCCCTCTCATGCTCTCCCCACTATGTGCCACCGTATCTGCGTACAGATGTCCAGGCTGCGTTATCCTGCGCGTCGGGTCTATGAGCGGTATACTCTTCTTCAGGTTTCCCATACTCCCTTTCCACCCTTTCTTCCTTCCCTCCTTGATCTTTCCCGTGCTCAGCTCCCGGTCTATCGTTGCCGCCGATATCGATAACACTCTCTCTCGTTCCTCTGCCCTTATCCCCAGCTCTCCCTCCATGTAGGGCATCCTCTCCGCTAGCTGCGCCGCCATACGCCTCCCGCATGGTTGCCCCATCATTAGCCATATCTTCCCTAGCAACCGCCGATCCCGTCGCCCCAAAATCTTTGGTCTCCCTCTCCGCTTCTTTTGCGCACCCTTCCACCCATGTTTCATCAGTCGTATGACTGTCTTCCTATTCTTATATCCAGTCGATTCCATAAGAAAAGTTATTATCTCTCCCTTCTTCTTCTTGGAATACGTCTTGGCATATTTCGGCATCCATAATGTGAGTAACTCTACACGCGATTGAGTATTCATTTTTAATAGCATAGCATTTATATTATCCCCTGCCTTTTGCTGCTTCAAGAATTTTGAACCCCCTCTTTCGGGGGGGGGACTTGTGTCATATCAGTAACTCTATTTTTGAGTCTATGCGTAAATATCATTGCGGCTTGCGGAATGGAGAGGTATGAGCTAAAAAAGTGCGCAGATGTGCAAAAAATATCACACCCGTCCCAATAAAACTCCCGAAAAACGCTGCGATGCTAATCCTTATGCGGGTTACAGATGCTCTGCGTACTAAGTGGGCTTCAGCTTCACGGGTACGTTGATTTATTCCCACGCGCCTTCTCTGCTTCGCTTTCTCTCAACCCACCCGCGCAATTCCGTTGCGCCTAACTCCTCCACTTCGTACTTCGTACCTCGTACTTGATCAGCCCCGCGTCTTCCTGCCGCAAGGTCATCGCCCACCACGAAGCTCGTACTTTTCTTGGGACGGCTGTGAAAAAATATAGGTCATTCTTCACATTATGCTTGCATGAGGTGCCTAGGTGTGATTCAATGGGTGCCGTAAGCTGTCCGCAAACGCGCACGTGGCGGAATTGGTAGACGCGCTAGTTTCAGGTTCTAGTGGGTAATGCCGTGGAGGTTCGAGTCCTCTCGTGCGTATGGTGGGTGGAGTAAGTGTGTACCTGTCGGGTTGCGAGGCACCCGGCAGGTGCTTTTTTGAGTGAGGGTCAGTCCAAATTCTGGGTCAATTCAAAATTATGTGGAATTTGGGTTTTTAGGTGGAGAGATGCCCGCATTCCATGAGGACACGGAGGCGGTAATTGGCGAAGCAGCGGTAGCCGTAGGCACGGCGTTGGATGAGTTTCATTTTGCGATGGAATCCTTCGGTGATGCCGTTGTTTTTGCTGAAACGCCACATTCGGATGATGGGCTCAAACCATTCACTGAGCGTTTTAGCAAGCTTTCGCCAGATGTGGTGTGAGGTGTGGCGCAGCGCATCCATCATCCGCTTGAGTTGGCGTAAGGGTTTTCTGCATGCTTTTTTGGTGAGTGCTTTGAGGTTAAGCAATTTAGAGAGCTTGACTTTGAAGTCGTAAGCTGGTTTGAATGTGCTGTGCATTGCCAAGATTTCAGAGAGTTGCTTCTTCCGATTTCCTGAAATCTTTGAGGCTTGCATTCCCAGTAGGCGCGAGCAGCCGCGCTTCCAACGCAATTCCGGCTCCACCGCCTTCACATAGTCCTGCAGTGCCTTATTGACAAGCCGGACTACATGAAAGCGATCTGCCACAATCTTGGCTCGCGGCATCAATCGCGTCACCACACCTCGAAACATAGTACACATGTCCATACAAACTACCTTTACCCTCTCGCGCCCCTTCTTGCCGCGCAGATAACGCTCAAGCACCTCTCTGCTCTTCGTCTCGATGACATCATAGACGCGGTGGTGTGCCAAGTCCACAAGGGTGATGGCATATTCACCTCCCTTGTGAATCTTATGTTCATCAATACCTAATACGCGTGGAAGAGGATAATTGATTTGCTCTCGTATCAAATACTCACAGCTATCGTGCAATTGCTTTTCCACCGTGCTTTCACACACGTTGAACCTTGCTGCAATGCTCTTATTGGTTTCTCCGATTTGTGAGGCATGAACGATGAGTTTATTGCACAGCTTATTGCGGCGTTGGTATTTGCTCAGCCCTATCTTCTCACAACCCTCCACAAAGGTTTTGCCGCAACATCGACAGCGGTAGCGTGCTATCTTAAGGCTTACATGGCGCACGGCACCCTCTTTGTTGGCTAAGGTTACTCTGCGTTTGTAGTATCCATGTCGGTAATACTCGTTTGACTGACAGTGCGGACAACAAATCTTGTCTCTATCTTCTTGATAGACAGCACGATAAATTTTGTCTTGACGGGAGGTACTAACGTAGTTAAAATGCAAATACTTCAAATACATAGTACTGGGCATGGTAGGAGAATTCTCCTCCATGCTCAAATCTTTTTTGGGGGTATATGCAATTTTTTTACCGGCTTTAGGAGTGGTTTGCTTCTTCATTCCACAAAATTACACGAAGAGCGCAAATTCTCGCCGAAAGTGGAACCCTTCCTCACATGTCACCTCCCGACTTTGCTACATCGTGTCCGCCTCACGCATCCAAACCTTCTCGTACTCGCAACACGACTGTAGAACCCGCTCCGGGCTCCCAGCACCACGCAAACATCGCTCTTCAGCTTTACCTCCTTGTACCTCGTACTTAATCGACCACGTGTTTGCTTACAACAAAGTCATCGCTCCTCTCGAAGCCTTTAATTGGGGGAACAGAATTGAGTGACACGCCATCATTGTGCCACCCCCCCTCACCCGGGACGCACCCCCGAGATAACTCTCAGGGGTGTTACCTATATCTCGTTGAATCTGAACTGGGGAACAGGGCGCGTCAAAGCACCTCGGGTGCCAAGGAAACAATCTTCATGAAACCCTTTTCACGAAGCTCACGGGCGACCGGCCCAAAAATACGGGTACCACGTGGGTTGTTGTCCTTATCGATGCAGACGACCGCATTCGAATCAAAACGCAAAACCGAACCGTCATTCCGACGGATGGGAGCAGATGTACGAACAACCACCGCTTTCACCACCGAGCCCTTCTTAATAGCAGCAGTGGGAATAGATTCGCGGACGTGGCAGGTAACAATATCACCGACGTGCGCTTGGTCAGTTGCCTTGCCGATAACACCAATCACCTTTGCAGTGCGGGCACCGGTGTTATCCGCCACCTGAACCAGAGATTCCATTTGTAGCATAGCTGATCTCCTTTCCCTTTTAATGTTTAATAACTTCTACAAGCTCCCAGCGTTTCAACGCAGAAAGCGGTCGCGTTTCACTTATGCGCACGGTATCCCCCACCTTGGCTATCTCTTTCTCGTCGTGCGCATAGTACTTCTTACTGCGCTTGACAATTTTCTTGAACACCGGGTGAGGTACGCGCGCCACATATTCCACCACGATGGTCTTGGTCATCTTAGTGGACACAACAACACCCACGCGGGTCTTGCGAATGCCCCGGGGCTTGGTCGACGTTGATTCTTCGCTCATAGTCGGAACAAAATTGTGTTGGAAGTGGGACTACTTACGCATCGGCACCGGAGGAAGGGGCGGGGACTCCTTCTCCCTGCACCGTGAGAGCGCAGGCAAGCTCCTTGCGCAGTATGCGCAACTTCTGATTATTTTCCAGAGAACCGGCACCGTGCTTGAGGCGCAGATCAAACAACTCCTTTCGGAGACTACGAATGTGGGCAGCCAGTTCCTTAGCATTCATCCCACGGAAGTCTTTGGCTTTTCTGACAGGCATAACTCGGTATAATTAAAAGGTTGATAAGGTTTACGCTTGGGACTCCGCACCCCGACGATAAACGAAACGCGTACGTATGCCGAGTTTGTTGGAAGCCAACCGAAGGGCTTCTTTCGCGGCAGATTCAGTGACACCGCCCACTTCGAACATGACGTTGCCCGGGCGGCAAACAGCCACCCAACCTTCCACAGCTCCTTTTCCTTTCCCCATACGGGTGTCCGGCGGGCGTTTTGTGAAGGACTTCTGCGGGAAAATCCGAATGTATACGCGACCGCGACGACGGAGGTATCGGTTGATAGCCACACGGCAAGCTTCAATCTGATTATTGGTAACCCAGCCGCGTGTAAGTGCCTGCAAGCCGAAGTCGCCGAAAGCCACGTAATCTCCGCTTGTCGCATTGCCGCCGCGATTGCCGCGGTGCATCTTGCGCAGGTTTCCCTTTACTCGTTTTGGCATTAAAGGCATAATTCTGTTTCCTTTCTAAAAAGTTAGGGGTTCAGATAATCTCATGCATCACGCCGATTATCACGATCGCGGCGCATGCGCGGTGGGCGAGTGGTCGAACGATTGCCGAGCGACGTGCCTCCGACATCCGGGCGTTTGTTGATCCAACATTTCACCCCGATTAACCCGTAGAGGGTACGAGCTTCGGCAAAGCCGTAATCTATCGGAGCACGCAGCGTCTGCAGCGGCACCTTCCCCTCGCGGTATTGCTCCGCGCGCGCAATATCAGCACCGCCTAAACGCCCGGCGCATCGTACGCGTATGCCATCAGCCCCAAAGTCCATTGCCACCTGCACGGCACGCTTCATGGCACGCCGGAAAGAAACGCGGCGTTCAAGCTGCATGGCGATATTTTCTGCCACCAGCTGAGCATCCAACTCCGGCTGGCGTATTTCGAGTATGTCGAGCTTCACCTGTGCACCGTTGCATAGCTTGGCAAGGGCAGTTGTCATTTCTTCGATGTACTTACCCTTGGGTCCTATCACGAGTCCCGGTCGGGCGGTAGAAATGGTGACGCGCACGCTGTTCCAAGCACGTTCGATAATAATACGAGAGATAGCCGGAGATGAACCCTTCAAATCGCTGTTCACCTTGAGGGTATAATCCTTGATAAACTGGCGAATCTTGAAGTCTTCATGCAATTTGGAAGCGTATGCCTTGCCGGTGGCAAACCACTTGGATCGCCAATCCTTCGTTACTGCAAGGCGAAAACCTATCGGATTAACTTTTTGTCCCATATACGTTTATATGTTCATGTGCTCTGGCATCAGGTCTCATCGGTCACCACCACCGTGATGTGGGCCGTGCGTTTAATGATAGCATTGGCGGAACCTCGTGCGCGCGGCATGCTGCGCCTATATGACATCCCTTCATCTATCCGTACACTCTTCAGTACTAGGTCGTCCGCCATTAGCCCATTGTTATTCTCCGCATTCGCTACGGCAGACTTGATCGTCTTGTTGATCAGGTATGCTCCCTTCTTGGGGGAGTAGCTCAGCACATCTATCGCTGCAGAAACAGGCATCCCCTGCACTGCCGCAGCTACGTCGCGCATCTTCTTGGCTGACATGCGCGCATTCTTGCATATTGCTTTTACTTCCATTTGAGTATTAGTTATTGGTTGTGACAGACACACGATCCCCGACGGATACAGACAAATTGCGGTTGAGGTGCTCCTGCACCAGCAATCCCGAAACCTTTTTTCGCACATCCGTCACGATAGCACGCGCGATGGCTTGGTCTCCCCGGGATATCTCCATGGGCATACCAACCCGCATGCGAGCATCTCGCCCCGCGTTGATGACGATGAGTCCGGATTCGGAGTCGATGCTGAGCACTTGAGCCTCCTCGGGTGTTCCGGAAAGCTCATCCTGCGGTGCTAGGCGCAGTCCCAAGGCGACCTCTTGCTCTCGCAGGGCGGTCTCTAGGGCTTGCCGAGCAGCCGCATCTTCCGTCACAGCCACATTCAGGAAAGCATTGATAGCCTCGGCGAGCTTGAGGGAAGCCTTTCGCAATGCATCGAGCTCCTCGCGGGTGCTTTCCAGCTGTGCCGCTGTGTCGATGATCCGTTCCTCCTTCTCTCCAAGGGCAGCACCTCCCAAGGCTTCCAAGCGTGCGCGTATTTCGCTCATCTGCTTGCGTGCCTTGTCGGCATCTGCCCGCGCAAGAGCATAGCTCTCGCGCAGGGTAGCCACCTGTTTTTCGAGTTGTGAGATCCTGTGTTGCATACCATGATCGGCCTCCGCCGCGCACACCACACAACTGACTCCGAGGAGGAGCAGCACCGTGCGGAATGTGTTTTGGAGGAAAATGACCATGGGCGTTTGTTGTTTTATCCTAGAAACTATTTCTTACCGATGCCGCCGTGTGCCTTGAATATCCGCGTCGGTGCAAACTCTCCGAGCTTGTGTCCCACCATATTCTCTGTTACGTAGACTGTGGCAAAGTTCTTTCCGGCGTGCACCAAAAAAGTGAGTCCGACAAAGTCGGGTATCACCATCGATGCGCGACTCCACGTCTTGATCGGCTTACGGTCTCCATTCTGGTTCTGAGCATCTACCTTTTCCAGCAATGCCTGGCTCACGAAGGGGCCTTTTTTGAGGGAGCGTCCCATTGTTGTCGTTCTGGTTGTATGTTAAAATTACTTTGTCTTACGTCGCTGTACGATAAACACATCACTGGGTTTACGAAGACGCCGCGTTTTCTGCCCCTTCACATGCCCCCACGGGGACTTCAGGTGCTGGCGTCCCCCGCCGGACTTCGATTTACCTTCACCGCCGCCGTTCGGGTGATCCACCGGGTTCATGCACATACCGCGCACTGTCGGGCGAATACCTCTCCAACGGGTGCGTCCCGCCTTCCCGGATGACTCGTTCATGTGCTGCGTATTCCCGACCTGCCCGATGGTACAGTAGCAATCCACACGGAAGCGTCGTATCTCCCCGGAGGGCATCTTGACTAAGGCATACTCTCCGTCGCGGTTGGAAAGCACGGCTTGCTGCCCGGCAGACCGCGCAATCTTGCCGCCGGAGCCCGGGCGAATTTCTATGTTGTGTATCGCGGTACCTAAGGGCACATTTTTCAGGGGCATGGCATTGCCCACCTTGGGAGCTACGCGTTCCCCGCTCTGCACAGTCATGCCGGGTTTCAATCCGACCGGTGCCAAAATGTAGCTCTTGTCCCCGTCTTCGTACTGCACGAGGGCTATGCGGCATGTACGATTCGGATCGTACTCCACGTGCAAAACCGTAGCGGCTTCACGCCGAGTACGCCGGAAATCCACCAAGCGATAGTGTTGCTTGTGCCCGCCGCCGATGTGCCGCGTCGTGATGCGTCCGTTGTTGTTGCGCCCACCACTCTTGCGCAATGGCTCGAGCAGCTTTTTCTCCGGTGTACTCTTGGTGATCTCATCGAAGGAGGGTAGTACCTTGTAGCGGTTGGAAGGAGTCGTGGGCTTGAATGACTTAAGTGACATGGTTGCTTTCTCGGTTTAATTTTGCAATGGCTGAATCAGACCAACTCGAGTTCCTCCCCGGGCGCAAGCCTCACGTAGGCTTTCTTCCATGCAGGACTCTCTCCTTGGTTCTTGGTGCGTTTACGTCGCAATTTCCCGTCGTAAATTGCTGTGCGTACACCGACCACTTTCTTTCCCAGCAGTTTTTCCACCGCCTGCCGTATCTCGATCTTCGTCGCCTTTACAGCCACCTCGAGTACTATCTCTCCGTGCGCATCGTGTAGTAGCGTCGCTTTCTCTGAAATGCGCGGCTTCTTGATTACATCGTGAATATCTTTCATCTTACTTCGTGCGGTTGGCTATGGTTTCCAATGCGTTTTCGACAATGAGTACTTTGCTCGCATTGAGTAGGTGCTCTATGTTCAACTCTAAGGCACTCATGAGAAGGACATTGCCGACGTTGCGACCGGCGCGCTTCGTGAGCTCATCAAACTCATCGGCAACGATGAGTACCCTACGCTCTTCCCCGATGAGCTCTTTCACCGCCGCCACAAAGCTCTTCGTCTTGCCGTCCTCTATGCGGAAATCAGGTACCGTATAGACCTTGCCCCCACTCACGATATCTCCGAGCACTCGGCGCAACGCCAGCTTCCGTACCCTCTTGTTCACTTTCTTGGAATAATCGCGCGGCTTCGGTCCGAACACCACGCCACCCCCCACAAAAATCGGGCTGCGCTTGTCGCCGTGACGGGCATTCCCCGTGCCCTTCTGGCGATATATCTTGCGGTTATTGCCGGACACCTCAGCGCGTGTCTTGGTGCAGGCACTACCTTGGCGCCGATTGGCATGGTAGGCAACGATGAGATCATGCACTGCCTGCGTGCCCTTTTCAGGTCCCACTGTTACAATGTGCGCCTCTGCCGCTGCTTCTATGGTAAATTCTTTTGCGGACATAGATAGGTTCTCCTCAGCTCGTCTTATTTAGCCGTTCTTTTCTTCGCCGGTCGCACAATAACCACGCTCCCCTTCGCTCCGGGTATCGGTCCGGACACGAGTATCACTTGGTCATCCTTGCGTACCTGCACTACCTTCAAATTCTGGACGGTTTTGCGTTCGTTCCCCATGCGTCCGGGCATCTTCTGCCCTTTCCAAACGCGGGATGGCGTGGCGCATGCCCCCACACCGCCAGTACGTCGGTGCATCATACTTCCGTGGGTCATTGGTGAACCATGGAAGTTATGGCGACGCATCACCCCTTGGAACCCCTTTCCCTTGCTCGTGCCGATGACATCAACCCAAGCCCCCTCGGCAAAGAGCTCGCACCCGGGATGAGTAGCCCCCTCTTGCGGGAGTTCCCCCGCAGCCACACGAAACTCGCGCAGCACTGCGGCGGGCTCCACCCCGAGCTTCTTGAGGTGCCCCGCCACCGGTCGACTCAGCCGCTTCTCCTTCGTCGCACCAAAGGCGACTTGTACGGCGTTGTACCCGTCTTTCTCCTCCGTCTTAATTTGCGCAAAGGTATTCCCCGTCACATCTATCACGGTCACGGGCACCATCGCACCCGTCTCGTGGTTGAAGACGCGGGTCATACCCACTTTTTTTCCGATAAGACCTAATGACATGTCAATATATCAGGTTGGTGTTATATCTTGATGGCGATGTCCACCCCGGCAGGCAAGTTAAGCTTCTTGAGCTCCTCGACGGTGCGGGAAGTGGGTTCGACTATATCGAGCAATCGCTTGTGTGTGCGTATCTCGAACTGATCAGCTGATTTCTTATTGACATGAACCGAGCGGTTCACAGAGAACTTCTCGATGCGAGTCGGCAAAGGAATCGGCCCTGCAACTTTTGCTCCCGTGCGTTTAGCTGTTTCGACGATCTCTGTAGCAGATCGATCAATAGCTCGGCTATCGAAAGCACGAAGTCGTATGCGGATTTTAGGACTTTGCATGAACGTGCGGTTATGTTTTGGTTTCTCGTTGTCTTATTTACTGCCTCCGCGTGCCTTGACGATCTGTGCGACAAGGTTGGGAGGCACCTGCTCAAAGTGCGAGGGCTCCATAGAGTATGACGCCAAGCCCTTGGATAGGGTTCGTATATCTGTCGAATAGCCGAACATCTCTGCCAACGGCACAGCTGCGGTCAGCACACATTCACTGCCCTTATGCTCCATGCTGCTCACCTGCGCGCGTCGACGATTGAGGTCGCCCATGATGTCTCCCTGGTTCTCCGTCGGGGTCACCACTTCGACGCTCATGATGGGCTCGAGCAGCACCGGTGCGCATTTGGCAAAGGCATTCTTCATGGCAAATATTGCTGCCATCTTGAACGCGTTTTCGTTGGAGTCTACTTCGTGGTAGGAACCATCCACCACATCCACTTCCACATCTTCCACCGGATACCCCGCCACGATGCCGGAGTTCATCGCCTCATTCAACCCCGCGTACACGGCATTCATGTACTCCTTCGGGATGGCTCCGCCGACCACCTTATTGGCTATCTTGAGCCCGCTCCCGCGTTCTCCCGGGCGCATATCGATGATCACATCTCCGTACTGTCCGCGCCCACCACTCTGTTTCACCAACTTGCCCTGCACATGGTCGACCGATTTGGTGATGGTCTCGCGGTATGCTATCTGCGGTTTCCCGGTGTTGGCCTCCACCTTGAATTCTCGCCTCAGGCGGTCCACAATGATGTCGAGGTGCAGCTCTCCCATCCCGGCAATGATGGTCTGCCCGGTCTCCTCATCTGTCTTCACGCGGAACGTCGGGTCTTCGGCAGAGAGTCGCTGGAGCGCGTTGCTCATCTTTTCTTGGTCAGCCGTGGTAAGCGGCTCCACCGCCATAGATATCACCGTGTCCGGGAAGGTCGGCGGCTCCAGCGTGTAGTCATAATCGTCACTCGCCAGAGTGTCTCCCGTGGTCGCATTCTTCAGTCCCACGATGGCGGCTATGTCCCCGGAGAATACCTCATCCACATCTGTGTGCACATTGGCTTGTATCTGCAGCAGACGTCCCACTCGCTCCCGTTTGCGGGTGCGGGGGTTATAGACTGTGTCGCCCTTGCGTATCACCCCGGTGTACACCCGGATGAACACCAAAGACCCCACGAATTTATCCGCCCACAACTTGAATGCCAACGCCACCGGTTTGTCGTCATCCGACGGCACGATCACCTTCTTCTCAAATATCTCGTACCCATTTTCATCCACTCCGGAAGCTATCGTGGAGGTCACCGTGGCTGCCTTTGCTTCCAACGGGGAGGGGAGATAATCCACCACTGCGTCCAACAAGGCTTGCACGCCCTTGTTCTTGAACGCAGAGCCCCCCACCACCGGCACAAATTCATTAGCTATCGTGGTCCGCCGTATAGCTGCCTTGAGCGTGGGCGCATCAATGGGCTCTTCCATCAGGTAGAGCTCTCCGAGCTCCTCATCTACATTGGCAACTCGTTCCTTGAGGTCTTCCAGTGCCGCCGCCGCCGCTTCCTTCAGCTCCTCCGGTATCTCTTCCACCGTGTAGGTCGAGCCCAGTCGGTCGGAATCTGAGTAGATGATCGCTTTCTGATTCACCACATCGATCTGCCCCCGCAAACTTTCCTCCGACCCGATCGGCATGAGGATAGTCGCCGCATTCGCCCCTAGCTTCGTGCGGATGTCGTCGAGCACGTTGGCAAAGTTGGCTCCCGTGCGGTCCATCTTGTTCACGAAGCAGATGCGCGGCACATTGTACTTGCTCGCCTGCCGCCACACCGTCTGTGTCTGCGGCTGCACCCCCGCTACCCCGCAGAACACCACGATAGCACCGTCCAGCACGCGCAAACTGCGCTCCACTTCGGCGGTAAAGTCCACGTGCCCCGGTGTATCTATCACGTTGAGCTGGAAGTTTTGCCCCTCAAACAACTTGTAGCATCCCTCTGCCGGAAGTTGCTTCCAGTTCGTCGTCACCGCCGCCGAGGTGATGGTGATTCCGCGCTCCTGCTCCTGCTCCATCCAGTCGGTCGTCGCCGCTCCGTCGTGCACCTCCCCGATCTTGTGGATCATGCCGGTGTAGAATAGTATTCGCTCCGAAAGAGTCGTCTTTCCTCCGTCAATATGCGCCGCTATACCGAAGTTCCGGTATCGCTCCAAGGGCTCTTTGCGGTCAGGACTGCTTACACTTGCCATTGCCTTTTTCTCTGTAGGTTAAAGTATTCGTTCATCTCCATGACAAAAACTTCCGCCGACTTTACCAGCGGAAGTGTGCAAACGCGCGGTTTGCTTGGGCCATTTTATGCACGTCGTCCCGTTTGCGCACCGCCGCTCCTTGGTTGGCAGCGGCTTCCTTAATTTCATTGGCAAGTGCTTTCGCCATCGGTACCCCTTTGCGATTCCTGGCGTACCCGATGATCCAGCGCATCGCCAAGGCTTCCGACCGCTCCGGTGCCACTTCCAACGGTACCTGATACGTCGCGCCCCCCACTCGGCGACTCTTCACTTCCACTCGCGGCTTGGCATTCTCTATCGCCCGCGTCAATACTTCCAGCGGACTGACCATCTCCGTGCCTTCGTTTGCTAAGTCTATTGCTTTGTAGACGATGCGCTCCGCCAACGATCGCTTGCCGGAATGCATGACCTTCCCGATGAACCGCCCCACCAACGCGGAATCATACCGCGAATCGTGGTGCTCCATCTTCTTGTAGACGCGTTTACGTCGTGCCATAGTCTATCTTTAGGTTAATTTTTGTTAAAATGCTTGTCCTTCACTTCTTCTTTGCCGGTGCAGCCCCTGCCTTCGGTCGCTTCGCACCGTACTTCGAACGCCCACGCCGACGCTTATCAACTCCCAAGCAGTCCAGTGCCCCCCGCACTATGTGGTACCGCACGCCCGGCAAGTCCTTCACACGCCCGCCGCGTACTAGCACAATGGAGTGCTCTTGCAGGTTGTGCCCCTCCCCTCCTATGTAAGCTATCACTTCTTCCCCATTCGTCAACCTTACCTTCGCTACCTTTCTCAACGCTGAGTTCGGTTTCTTCGGGGTTCTCGTCATCACTTGCAGACAAACCCCGCGTCGCTGCGGACAACTGTGTAGCGCGCGCGATTTTGACTTCTCTTCCGGTACGGTGCGTCCCTTGCGGACGAGCTGATTGATGGTCGGCATGTTTCTGCTTGTTGTTTGTTCTTCGGACCGCACCGTCAACCCACCAAATACCTCTCTCCCGAGAGGAATCTGCCGTTTCTCCGGCGGCTGCCCGATAATTCCCTCGCTTCTCGCATCTTTCCCATGCGCCCGGAGGGGAGACGTAGTTTATCACCTCCTTTCCATTTGGCAAGCCTTTTTTTTCAATATACCCATTTTTTTTCACACCCGTCCCAATAAAATTCTCGAAAAAAGCTGCGATGCTAATCCCCATGCGGGTTGCAGACGCTCCGCGTACTAAGGGGGCTTCCATATCACGGGGGCATTGATTTCTCCCCCACGCGTCGCTCCCGCTTTGCGTTCGTCGTTTCTCCCTGCGCAACCCCGTTGCGCCTAGCTCCTTCACTTCGCACTTCGTACCTCGTACTTGATCACCTCCCCGTCTCCCTGCCGCAAATCCATCGCCCACCATTAAGTCTTTAATTTATTTGGGAGAGGTGTGACTCCACCCCACACCTTGTTTGTTCCGACACACGGTACAGCCCGCAGGGGGAAACCCTGCGGGCTGTATTGAGTCCCGGCAGCGAT
>CAYWNS010000053.1:0-14302 GCA_964459715.1 uncultured Akkermansia sp. | reverse complement strand
AGGAGATGGTCATCGGCAAACCCTGCGCCGAAATAAGAGCGAGGCAAGCGAGAACCGCCTTGCGAAGCGCGGAAGGAAGGTGAAGTTTCATTGTCTTGAGGATTATAAGTTGACGCTGAACGCGGAAGCCCCACCGACTACCCGGTCGACGGCATTCCCGCAATGCTCAACGCTAGTCAGTATATCGCATTTAGAATGCGGTGCGCAAGAAAAAAATTGCGTTCACCCTCAAAAAAAATAAATTATGTCGGGAGAGGGTGCGCAATAACAACAGCCTCGGTGTGCGGAGACATGATGACACAGAAACATAAGGCATTGATTATCTGAAGGAAATCGTTTTCCCATTGCGCATGGCATTCTAAATCCGATGCGCACCGAAACACGAAGTGCAAAGTAAAGCAGAAGTGCGAAGTGAAGAATTTCCCCTTCGCGGTCTCATTGCCTCTAACTCATTTACCCCGTACTTCGTACCCCATACTTCATCCCTGTGACGGGCGTGTGAGGTGAGCGAATAGCTGTGTATGGAATCACACCTGTCCCAATAAAATTTTCGAAAAACGCTGCGATGCTAGTCCCCATGTGGGTTACAGACGCTCCGCATACCAAGGGGGCTTCAACTTCACGGGTGCCTTGATTTATTCTCCTCGCGTCGTTTCGGCTTTGCCTTCTTTCAACTCCCCTGCACAACTCCGTTGTGCCTAACTCCTTCACTTCGTACTTCGTACCTCGTACTTCCATTTCCCCGTGTCTTCCTGCCGCAAAGTCATCGCCCGGCACGAAGCCCGTATTTTTCTTGGGACGGCTGTGTATGGAATTGCCAAGGTGCGGGAAATATGGTAGGATGCGGCGTTGAGGTGGAAAACATTCTGTACATAGTGGGGGCGTACGTGCTTGGGTCCGTATCCTTTGGGTACTTGGTCGGCAGGGTCAATGGCGTCGATTTGCGGGAGTTGGGGTCGCATAACATCGGGGCGACAAACGCTTGGCGCGTGCTGGGGGCTAGGTGGGGAATACTCGTGTTTGTGCTCGATTTTCTGAAGGGAATGCTGCCCGTGCTCTGGCTGAAAATGAGGAATGGGACGGACTTGGCGAGCTACAGTACGGCGCAGATGGGATTGCTTTTGGGGGTGATTGCGGCACTCGTGCTCGGGCACACCTGCACGTGTTTTCTGGGATTTCGCGGCGGAAAGGGCGTGGCGACCATGGCGGGGTGCTTGGCGGGGGCATTCCCGGTTGTGGCGGTGTGGGCGGTGGCGGCATGGATCGTGACGATGGCTGTTACTCGCTATGTGTCACTCTCCAGCATTGTCGCGGGGGTGGCGATGACTGTGGCGTCCTTTTTTTTGTATGTGCGGTCGGACGGACAAGTGCGGTCGGCGGAATGGATGATTCCGGGAGTGCTCTTTGCCATCCTGCTGCTCGTCGTCTACCGACACCGCGAAAACATCCGGCGTTTGTATAGGGGGGAAGAACCTAAAGCTTTTACGAAAAAGGAGTAATATGCGAGAAGCATTTAAGAAGACGGTAATCATCGGCGGGGGGGCGTGGGGAACCGCGTTGACCCTGACGGCGTCCTACGGACCGGGTGAGGTTGTGCTCTGGACTCACCGAGAGGAAGAAGCCGCCATCATTCGCGAGACACGGCTGAGTCTATGCCGGGTGACCGGGGCGAAGCCCCTGCCCGCGCACGTGAAAGTGACGAGCCGGTGGGAGGACGTGACTGGTGCCGATCTGGTGATTGTGGTGGTGCCCAGCGTGGTGATGCGGAGCGTGGCGCAGAGTTTGGCACAGGTCAAGTTGGCGGAAGGAGCCGTGGTAGTGAGCTGCACGAAGGGTATCGAAAAGGACAGCTGCATGCTGATGAGCCAGATACTCAGTGCTGCCCTACCGCAACCGGTGGGAGTACTCTCCGGTCCGAACCACGCGGAGGACATCGTGCTGGAGCTGCCGAGCCTCACCCTCGTCGGCTTCGAAGATATCGACTTGGCGACCGCCGTCCAGCAGCGTCTGAGCACCCCATTCCTGCGAATCTACACCAGCACGGACATCGTGAGCATGCAGCTGGGAGGCGCGGTCAAAAACGTGTTTGCGCTTGCCGGGGGAATCTGCGCGGGATTGGGGCTGGGAGACAACGCGCGCGCTGCCCTAGCCACACGGGGTTTGGCGGAAATGACCCGGCTCGGCATGGCGCGTGGGGGGAGCATGGAAACCTTCATGGGGCTCTCCGGCATGGGAGACTTGGTCGTCACCTGCTACTCCGAGCACAGCCGCAACCTGACAGCCGGGCGACTCATCGCCAAGGGCGTGCCGGTCGGGGAATGCCAGCAACGCGTGGGGCAGGTGGTGGAAGGGATTCCCAATACGCTGTCGACTTACCAGCTGGCACGGCGACTCGGGGTGCGGACACCTATCACCGACGCCATGTACGAAATACTGTACTGTGGGAAGCCCGCGCAGCTTGCCCTGCACGAGCTCATGACCAGAGACTTACGTGAAGAAAAACCAACCGAATAAACGAAATGACTACCCCGCGACACAACAACGCCGTACCGCAAGAATCGCTCTGGCTGGCGGAAATATGGCAGGAAAATCGAGAGCGGCTCACTCATACACTCGAGGGGAAAATACCCGAACAACTTAAGCGGCGTCTGGGCGTGGAAGACGTGGTTCAAGAAGCCTACCTCGCCTGCGGGCGACGTCTGGACTACTTACGAGAGCCCGGCAATGTGCCCGTGTACGTAAAGATTTGGAGAATAGCACTCCAAACCCTGACGGATATTGTGCGCAAGCACCTCGGGGCAGGCAAACGTGATGCAATGAAGGAGGTGGAACTCGCGACAACCAACCCCGATGGCACAGACCACACGGACGCCTGGGCACAATTTGCCGATACTATCTCCAGTCCACGCACGCACTTGGAGCGGATAGAGCGTCAAGCCATCATACGCCGCGTACTCGCTAACTTGCAGCCAAATGACCGGGAAATCCTCACATTGCGGCATTTTGAAGAGCTGAGCAACGCGGAATGTGCCGCCGTACTCGAGATTACGCAGAAGACCGCCAGTATACGCTACACTCGCGCGCTGGAGCGTTTCCGTGATTTACTCCTGCGGGAAGAAGAACACCTATAAGCGGCACAGCCCATCGTCGTCACCATGCAAACAGACGACCTGAAGGAAGAACAGCTCGCCGAGCTCACGGACAACTACTTGGAGCTCCTGCGCAAGGGAAAGAAGCTCTCTCCTGAGGAGTACGCGGCGCAGCACCCGGAACTCCGAAAAGAACTGCTTGACTTGCTGCCTTCCGTGGTGCAGATGGAAGAACTGTGCAAAAGCAGTCGACCGACAGCCCCGAGCAGCTTTGCCTACCCGAAAGTACTGGGTGACTACCACTTGGAAGAAAAGCTGGGTAGCGGGGGTATGGGGACGGTGTTCCGCGCCACTCAGGAAAGTTTGCAGCGCGAGGTTGCCGTCAAGATTCTCTCTCCTTCGTGGAGCTCAGACGCCCACCACAGCGAAGCTTTTGAAAATGAGTCGAAGTTGATAGCCGGACTCAGGCACACCAATATCGTGGAAGTTTTCGGCGCGGGCAAAGAAGGACCTTGGCGGTACTACGTGATGGGGCTCGTGCGGGGTCAGGGCTTGAAAGCGGGCAACCTGAAGCGCGCTTTCCCCAATGAAACCTACCTGCGCGCCGTGGCTCGCGTGGGAGTCCAAGCAGCGGAAGCCCTAGCCTTTGCTCACGCTCACGGTGTGCTGCACCGCGACATCAAACCGGGTAATCTCCTGCTGGACGATGAAGGAACCGTACATGTGAGTGACTTTGGGTTGGCGACCGTGCTCAACGCCGGGGAAGAAGCTCCGCTGGTCACGCAAACACACGACGGAACCCTGCGTTATATGCCGCCGGAAAGGCTGCTGCGCGGGGAAAACTCCTTTGCGGGTGACCAGTACAGTCTGGGGCTTACGCTCTACGAACTCATCACGCGCTGCCCTGTGTTCCGTGAAACAGAACCGGGTAATCTCGTGCGCCGCATCTGCTCATCCCCCCTGCCCCCTCTCAAGGATGTCGGTGAGCTGGGTGCCATCATCAACAAGAGCATCTCCTTTCACCCGTCCGACCGCTACCATTCCATGGCAGAAATGGCGGAGGACCTGCATCGCTTCCTAGACGGCGAGCCCGTGCGGGCGCGTCCGGCGAGTCTTCTGCGTCGCTACGTTATGTGGGTGCGTCGCAAGCCCGCCATCGCGGCTTGGAGTCACGCGGCTGCCCTCTTTTTGCTCCTCTTTTGTGCCACGATGGTCACCTCCTATGTGCACGTCAATGCCCTGTGGAAAAGCGAGAACGAACAGAGGCTTCTCGCGGAGCGCAACGAGCAGATAGCCGATGCCTCCCTGCAACGCATATTCACCGGCATGGTCGGCAAGAGCACGGGTGATGAAGGATTCCTCCCGCCGTCGCGCGCGGATGCGCGTCTCATCCAAGACCTCTTGCCCTACTATGAGCAGATCGTGGCAGGCGCACAGAGTGGAAGTGCCAAGATGGCGGAAGCGTGCTATACTCTCGCCACCATTGCCTTACAAACAGGTGATTACACGACGGCAGAGACCTACTACCGTCGCGCGGCGGAGCAATTTCCCCCTTTCTCCGCCAAGCAAATTCAGGCGTACAACGGTCTAGCCGCAGCTCTCTATTCGCAAGAGAGAACGGACGGGACGCGACCGCGCCGTGAGGAAGCGTACTCTATGCTGCTCCGCGAGATTGAGGAGTGTCTGCCTCACGCCGATACGGATGCTCAGCTGGAGCTCGTACAGAGCTATCTTCTGTTGGCGCGACACTGCGCTCCCTGTAGCTGCGGCGAAAGGGAGGAATGTGAGCATGCTACGCCGGGACGTAACGTGCTGCTGGCACGCGCCGCTAGGGTGCTGAACGAGGTCTTGCGCGTGCGTCCAGATGAGACAAAGGCTCAATTGCGACGCGTGGCTCTCTTGGCTCTCTCTCACTCTGATGAGTTGCGAAAGTTCTTGGCACCCCATGGAGAACAACCCCTAGACCTTCTGGATGTCATGCTCAAGCGCGACCCCGAATCCGAGGAACTGCGCCGCATGTACTTGCGGCTCTCGGCTCGTCGCGAGCCGCCCGGGCACCGCGCTACCGACCTGACCCGCGCGTTAGACTACGCGCAGTCACTCTTAGCAGACCACCCGGGGGATAGCGAAGCCATCCTGCTTTACTTTGCCATACGTGACCGCTACACCCACGCGCTGCGCATCGCGGGAAAAGAGGACGAAGCCGACAAAGAAGGGGAGCGTACTCTGGGCGTGCTTTCTTTCCTCACGGCTCGCGCTGACTTCTCTCAAAAAAAGCGTGAACGTCTCATTATGCTCGTAGCCATGCGACCGCACCGAGAAGAAGATCGCGCGCGCCGCGAAGAGGAACTCCGTACCCTGCTGAAGGACTACGATGAACGCCGTATCCACAACCTCCGCCAACGCCTCCGACGTATGCGCCGCAACGCCCCAAACCGTGGCCCTTTCCCTCATCCTCCCCCCGATCACAGGCAGTCGAAGCTTCCCAACGAAAGACAAAGCACGAAGTGGCGGAGCTAGGGGGCAACGCTTGCGTAATGCTAGGGTTCGGCGCAAGTTTTCCTCCCGTGCACCATTTACTTTCGCATCACTCATGTTGCCCATCGCACGCTTGCGCTCCACAGGGTTACCATTCTCACGGGTGCATGAATTTAGTTCCCACACGTCGTTTTGGCTTTGCCTCCTCTCGCCATGCCCGCGCAACTCCGTTGCGCCCAACTCCTTCACTTCGTACTTCGCACCTCGTACTTGATCTCCCCCGTGTCTTCCTGCCTCAAGGTTATCGCCCACCATTAAGCCTTTATTTTATATGGGACAGATGTGATGCGGGAGTACAAAAAAACTTGCACTTCCCGATTTCAAGCACTACAATATGGATCGGGTCATCGAAAATGCCCTAACTAGAACCCAAGAAATAAACAATGGCTAAATCGGACACACCTAAGCGCAATCGTGACAATGCAAGTAGATTGCCTACGAAGAAACATGCGGAACTCGACTCCAAATTGGAGACCCTTAAAGAACTGCTCAACACCAATTATCGAGAGATGGTCCAGAGGTTGGACGAGGCAAATTCCCTCCTTAGAACTGATGTGGGACGAACCGGGGCACTGCAGGAGTTGGAATACAGTGCTGCCAGATATTACCAGAATCCCTTTGAGAAAGGTTTTTTGGTCCCTATGTTCGCCTACATGGATCGCCCGGACTTTGAAGAGAAATACCTTGCACTTATTCGTGGCATGACCCCTTCCTCGATACGTGAAATCAATAAGATTCTATGCCGCGTGAATATGGTTAAGGCAAGGCCCGATCAAGCGCGTCATAACCTCTACTCCGTTCAGGAACAATATGAAAGAACTAGGCTTATAACTGATTTTCGAACCCGAATCTTACGAATCGGCGATAATCTGTATGCCTACGAGAATTACTTGCTTCCGATCAACCATTTTGAGGTGTGTGTCTTCCTCTACAAACACGGGATCGAGCTCGTTCGTGACAGAGAGGGCTTAAGGGATAAGGCTATCATAGATGCCGGTGCCTTTATCGGGGACTCCGCACTGGTCTTATCAGATTATACGGATAAAAAGATATATTCCTTTGAAGCCAACCCAGAGAATTTTTCCCTCCTGAAAAAGACTGTGGAAATCAATAAACTCACCAAAGTCGTTCCGGTTCGAAAAGCACTGTGGAGTTCAGCGACAAAACTGGAGATGCACACGCACGGCTCGGCTTCGACTTTTACCGAGCTACCGGGCGTAAAATACGAGAAAAATGCCCTTAAGGTACAAACAGTAACACTGGATAGTTTCGTAAACAAGAAAAGGCTCAATGTTGGACTCATCAAGGTCGACTTGGAGGGTGCCGAGCTCGAATTCCTGAAGGGCGCAGAAAATACCATCCGAGTGCAAAAGCCTGTGCTCTTACTGAGTATTTACCACAAACCTTCTGATTTCTTTGAACTGAAGCCTCTCCTCGAGCAGTGGGTACCCGAGTACGAATTTTCTGTATTCAATCCCGTTGATTGGGGTATTCTCCTCGAAACCATGATCGTTGCACAGCCTAAACCTTAATTCTAATCAATATACTGCCTGGGTGTAAACTTCGTCCTCTTAACGGTACAAGCCTTTATAGTCACTCATATTTCCCTCTAACAATAATCTAAATTAATCTTAACTTAGGAATGCGCACCCAAGCAGCAAGATTCCTACTTCGTACTATCTCCAACATAAGGTTACGAAAACGGAAATTGTTGATTCAATTTAAGCTGGCGCGACGATTGCTGATCACAGCCGTCCCAAGAAAATTCTCGAGAAATACTGCAACGCTAATCTCCATGCGGTTTACAGACGCTCTGCGTACCAAGGGGGCTTCAACATCACGGGTGCGTGGATTTTCTCCCCACGCGTCGTTTCGGCTCTGCCTCTTCCCGCCACGCCCGCGCAACCTTGTTGCGCCTAACTCCTTCACTTCGTACCCCGTACTTGATCACCCCCGCGTCTTCCTGCGACAAAGTCACCGCTTCACCCCAAGTTTTTATTTTTGGGGGCAAATGTAACTCCCCGCCTCTTTTTGGTACTCGCGAAAAGCTTCCATCATCATGTCGGTGTCGCCATATTGGGGCATCCACCCCAAATCTTCCTTCGTTTCCAATATGTCGATCAGGTAGTTCTCATCGGCGATCATGTATTGCTCCTTGTACATGATTTCTACCCCGATGACTCCCAGTACATCCAGCGTCCGTTTCACTGCCCACGCCCATGTCGGGACGAGGATTGATCTGGAGCGGCTGCCCACAATGACTTGCTTCAGTAAGTCTCGAACAGTCGGCGGGTTCTCCGAACCGAGATTGTAGGCTTTATTCGGCAACTGGTGCTGCACCGCTTGGTAGATCGCTGAAGCGCAATCCTGCACCGATACCATCTGGTAACAATTCCGCCCGCTCCCGATCATGGGCACGGGGAAATTGTGCCCTATCAACTTAAAGAGTTTCATCAAGATTCCCGTGCGTCCCTTCCCGACAATCATTCGCGGGCGAAATACGGTGATGTTCATTCCCTTGTCCCGGTAACGCTCGCACAGTGCCTCGGCTGCTTTCTTGCTCTTCCCGTAATACCCGAACGGCTTCTGCGGGTGCTGTGTACCAACGGGTAACACCTGCGGTTTCCCGTAGACCATATCCGTGCTGAAAAACACCATCCGATGCGCGCCGTCCGTTTCCATTTTCTTCAGCACGTTTTCTGTGCCGCCCACGTTCACACTCTCGAAAAATTCCTGCCTGTTCTTTCGTGGCACACAATGGTGGTATTGATTGGCTGCTAGGTGGACCACGACATCATCCGGCAAGAATGAAAAGGTCAGCTCCTCGGTGATATCCTGCCGCACAAATTGCACGGGCTGCGGGGACGGCTGCTTGTCCACAACGATGATTTCTTCCCCTTTCTCGCGCAACAGTGCGACTGTCGCTTGCCCGACAAAGCCCGAGCCCCCTATGATGACGTATCTCATGATGTGAAATCTTTGCTGTATGTTAAGATGATAACTCCGAGACAGATAACCGCTATGCCGATCATCTTCTGCAGAGTAAACGGCTCATTTAGGATAAAATAGGCTAGCACCGCCGTGATGATGTAGCCGACACTCAGGAAAGGATATGCCAGCGAGACATTCACCTTGGAGAGTACAACCATCCACGTAATGATCGAGACAGCGTAACAGAGCATCCCGTTCATCAGATATAGATTGGTCAGACCTTTCATTGCCATGTGCCACAGCTGGTCGAATCTGAGAGAGACCTTGCCGATCTGCAGCATCCCCTGTCGGATGAAGAGCTGCGCCACCGCATTTAAGCTTACACTGAACAGAATGAGTAAGATATTTTTCATGATGTCACGAGGTCACACGAGTTTGAAAAAGCAAAACAGCACGTAGCCAACGTACGCGCAGCAGGTACAGACCAACGCCTTGTCCTTGTAGAGATTCTCCGTCGGATCCTCGGAGGAGCTGCATTTGCCCAGTATGTAGACGTACCAAAAGAGCCCGAAGATAACGAATACCATGCTGTAGATCATACGGTGCGTACCGAGATTGGCTAGGGTGTTGGGCTCCATCGTCCACTGGGCGTAGGAGATGACCGTGAGAGTCATCGTGGCGGTGATGTAGCTGTTGAGCATCTCTGGTCCGTACTCTTTCAGCACCACGCGTGAAGCTGCGCCGTGCCGGAGCAACTCACCCTTTCTCTTCGTAAACCCGAGGAACAACGCCAAGAAGAGGGTGGTCATAAAGATGTAGCTCGACACAGCGGTATGAATGGCATACGCCCCGGCATACACGCGTAGCACAAACCCGATAGCGATGACAAATACATCCAACAACACGATATCCTTCAATTTACCGGTGTAGCATACGTTGATCACGAGGTACAGCGTGATAACGACCGCCACCTCTATACTGTGCAACAGGTAAATGCAGCATCCCGCTGCCACGAGTAAAAGCATGGCTACAATGAGAGCCTTGCGCACAGAGATGGCACCACTCGCAAGAGGACGATACTTTTTCTGCGGATGCAGAGCATCCTTCTCGCGATCCTGAATGTCATTGACGATATAGTGTGCTCCGGCGGCAAAGCTGAATGCGAAGAATGCGTAAAGTGCCGCCAAAACAGACTCAATCTCAGTAAATCGGAATGAAAAGAGCAGCGGTGCCAGCACAAAGGCATTCTTCACCCATTGTCTCGCGCGTACGAGTTTGATATAATCGTTCAACATATTTTCTCTACTTCACTTTTTGCCAAATTCTCGTTCAAACTGCTTTTTATACCTTTCAAGTTCCTTTCCATCAATCACAAACAGGATAATGTCCTTCCACACAATCAATCCATTCGGCTTTGGCCACACCTCAGCTTTCTGCAGTACCCCAGCTTGGTAAAGAAGTTTCAGGCGGCTTTCGTACTCCTTATTTCCATAATATGCTGTAAAGCTCTTGCGATGAAAGCGCGTGGGATAGTAAAATGCGCAAGCTCTAAAAGGTACCCAATCCGTGTCATAGGAGAAGTACAATATAGACTTCGCATCTCCGATGTGTTTTCCCTTTTGCCCCGTATAGAAACGAGGTCGAATCGAAATTGGGTGTCCGACTTGAACAACATCATATTTGCGAGACGGGTCGAAATCCTTTTGGATTTCTAAACGTGCTAAAACTCTGTTCCACAGCATCTTTTCGGCATCGAAACCGAGTTTCCATACACGCAAACAATCCAAATCATTGATGACGGATGCAAAAACAATGCATGTACCGAGGACTACGGAAATATTGCGTAGTTTTCTAAGTCGCGTGAAAACCAACACCATTGTCAATACCTCGAAAAAGACAAGACCGAAGAGCTCCACTCTGTCGGCTATAACATGTGTTTTAGCGATGATCATGACTGTTTGTGTGCCAAATAAGGAACCGAACAAAAGGATAAGTCGTACAATCTTTTGTTTGAAGTCCCCGGTGAAGCAGACGTAGAATGTTAGTAGAATCGTAAACCCAAGGAATATCCACAAGACCCATTGGGTGATGAATGGAAAGTTGTACTCATATAATTGATGAAAACATTGCTTAAACAAGATTCCCAGCCGCTCCGGCAGCTGACGTATGGGCAACATTTCCGTGTTGTATAACTTCACCGGTGGGAAGACAAATGTGAGGATCAATTTGTACGACGTAATACCCAATACGGTGGCCAGCGTGGCAGTTATAACCGGTTTCATGCCGGACTTCAATTGCTGCCACGAGCTGTCCCAATCAAACGATAGAATCAATAATCTGCCGATGAATGTCACAGCAATGGTGTTAATGAGAACCGGATACATCGCCAGTGAAACATTAATCAAGACAATGGCAATGAGGGAATAAATAATTTTCTTAGTTACTGAGCTCTCGAGCAAGGCAATTTTTTCAGATAACGGCAAGGCGACCAACACACACGTCACTCCGATAAGAACCTCGGGAATCAGGTGTGCGAAATAGAGCATACCAAACGTGAAAGGCTGAACGGTCAACACGAGTCCACAGAGCACGTAGTAGATGACTTGTTTTTCCAGACGCCAATATCTGCAAAGTAGCACTGCATTAATAGCCATTGCTACAAAGGTTATAATGTCATAGACGAGAGGCAAGTAAACACCGTGAAGAAATGATGACTTAACAGAAAATAACATGTATCGTCCTGTCTCCGTATAACTCAACCATCTATGCTGAAACTCCAGAAGAAACCAATCATGGTTTCCCCACATAAAGTAGATTGTGTGGAACCCGAAAGCGAAACAAAGCACCCCGAAAATAACCCAAAATGAGCGACGGTAGACCGGATCGATATGTGCGTAGCCTTCAGCTAGTACCCTAACGATGTCCTTCCTATTGAGGGGTTCCAGAACCCAATTTACTGCTCTTTTCAGAGGGGTTAAAAATAGGTTGAGCAGCAGGAATGTAAAGAAGGTCACAAGGAGATTCAGAATAGCAAAATCTGATGCTTTTAGTGGCTTGTGTACATCAAATGTTAGTGTAATTTTCGATGAATGATGGGGGTACTGCAGGAGAAAAGGCCGATCATGCCAAACTGCCTTTTCTGTGGCTACGGGCTGCCCATTGAGTTTGATATTTCGAAAGATTACCCATGCAGACTTCCTTTTTCCTCCGTATTGAAAGTCCTCGCCTCTAAATTTGATGATGAGAGTAGCATCCTTTCCCCATTCATCTGCCTGTGGAGTAAGTTTTATTTGATAGGGTTTTGTTCGGTAAGAAACAGGGCATTCAACAACTGTACCCTGAAAGCTGTTCTTGGATGATGATGACCACTTCGGTTGAGTGATTATCGTGTCGTTGCTTTCAACTTTTACACGCCCATTTGTTAAATTGCCGACAAAGGAGATGTCTACGCACGCCACACCGCTTAGAAACGTCCACCTTGCATCCTCTTTCAGGAACCATGTCGGAAATATCAATGTTAAGAGGACACTCAAAACGAGTGCCGTAACGATCGAATAGATAATTTTTTTCATAGAATGTTAATGATTAGGAATCATAAGAAATGAAAAATAATTAATATATAAAAAGACACAACACGCCCCCTACACAAACTCGAGGCGTGTCCCAAAGGTGTATCGCAATCCGCATCTCTACACGCATATTGCGCAGAAAGAGCAGAAAGTTCTTTATTTATTATTGAAAATAGGAGGCCATTTGATATATACCCCCCCCCCCCAGACTTTGCGTGGCAGGTAATCTCCCAGCCGGAGTTACACGAGATAGATGTGGTACGCACCCCTGCACGATGCGCGGCGGGCTCTATCGCTGCCTGTTTGCATTTTCTCGGGGTGAGTGTACTTGCCCGAGGGACGCTGTTCTCTGCCTTTCTCGCGTAAACGGGGACACCTAGAAAGGAGTGTACGAGCAGGAAATTGATTGGCATGACAATGATAAATACGAGTCTATGTCAGATTTACTGGTGCTTAATATGCCTGAGGGCAACGTAATTGCAGAAACTACAGACATTATAAAAATTGCATCCGCGCCGAAAAACTCTAAGAAATTCGAAAAGTATATTCTCTCCCTCTTCATGGGACACTTACAAATTGAGCCACCGTCGCGCAATATCTATTCTTTTTCTCAGCATACGCTTTTTCTTCGTGTAATGACCTCCGATTTTTCCGAAGAACAGGTGCGAACCAAGTCGGCAACGCTGCAAATTTAACCACATGAACGGAAGTAATATAATTTCTCGTAATGCGTTGTTCCTCGCATTTTCAGTTTCAATCCGAAATTTTTCTGAAGCTATGAAAAGCTGACGTAAAATTTTTGCTTCGCGTTGGAGTTCACTTGGGGCAACTACTACTTTCGACAGCGCGTCATTCGCAGTAGAGATTTCCGTGGCAAAATGAGAAAAGCTACCCGTAAAGTTCGGCATAATTTGCTCACAAAATGCCTTGACTATTTTCTCTACACGCTCGTTGCTGGTCTTCATCTCTGCCATTTTTTTCTCATCCTCTCTTTTCTGTTCTAATTTCTCAACCAGCCGCGGCATGATAATCTCATCAAAATGTCGGTTAAACGACTCAAAGAAATTCGTTTGAAAATAATGCCTATACGATGTGTAGATGATGGTTGCAGTTTCATCCTTTCGGAAATGAGCCAGAATATCCATATATCCACTGCGCTGAGCGACAACGTATCTGCAGCGTATCCCCAACCATAATGCTTCTTCCATTGTCATTGGTAGGTGAGTCGTACCGGGAATCCGGGTGGGGTTTATGCTGCTAACAACCACTTTATAGCCTCTCTCCCTCCAAATACGCGCTTGTTCTTCCCAAAATGGACGAGAAAAGTCTCCCCAACCAGAAGGAATCCAGCTGGCAGATTCGGGAGAAAAGAGAATTATGTTTTCTGGCGTGGAAATTGAGTTTATTCTCTCCGTGAATTTGGCATCAACACGCAGGAGTCTGTCAGTAGGATGCTGGAAAATCTCTGCTATAGGTTCATTGCATCCATACATGAAAGCAACATAGAATGCCTGAATTGCCAATCTACTAGGTATGCGAAAGCAATATTCAGGATGTGCGCGAGTCGTTGGGAACGCTACAAATACCTTCCCTTTTCGAGGTTGCGGGCATAAATTGGACAAATCACGCAATTTCTCCCAAAAATCCGGGCTTCTCTCTGATGTCCATTCAATAATCTCATAGTCTGTTCGTTCGTAAAGGCGCATGACAAACTCCTGCCCGGGGCGCACCAAACAGCAAACCTTCCCTCCTACTGAATTCTCAAACCATCTTACAAGCCCTGCTGCCAAAAATGTATCTCCGTGATGCAAAGGGAAAAACATATAGTACTTCTCCGGATCGAGGGAGAGATCTTCAAGTTTGATAGGTTGCTTTGTCATCATGAGGATTCTATGTAATTTTCTAATTCAAGCAGCCCCTTGTAAAAAGCTCCGCAGATAGCGTCGTAGTCCTCCCATGCGTAGGTTGTAAGACTCAGCCAAATGATAGCATGCAGCAGCTTGATCTTCCGGCGGTCTGCTCCGCATAGTTCGAAGAAATCATCCTGCAACACCCCCCAGCCGCTCGGGACAATTTCTAACTCCACACCACCCTCTCCTATCACCAGCGAAAAGTTCTTTCGATTGAACTGGTCATAGTCTCCCACTACGCTGTAGTAGAGCTTCGCCCAGTCGT